>JAOPWI010000321.1 GCA_025965755.1 Frankiales bacterium
AGCGCCGCGCCCAGCGCCGCTCCCGCGCCCGCTTCCTCGCGCGCGCCGGAGTCGCTGTCCGCCAGCAGCCGGCCCACCGTGGTCAAGGTGCCGGCCGCCCGGGCCAGCGCCAAGCCGGTGGCGACCCGCACCCCTGCGGCGAAGCCGGCCGCCAAGGTTCCCGCGGTGCAGCCGCTTCAGGGACTGCCCGCCGTGCAGAAGGCGCCGTCCAGCGCGGTCGCCCGCAAGGCCGTCGCCGGCGCGCTGTCGGTCGTCGGGTCCCCGCACTTCTCCGACGCCCGCCTGGTCCGGGACGCCTGGCGCCACGCCGGTGGCGGCACGCTGCCGTCCACCCGGGTCCAGCTGGTCGCCAAGGCCCGGCCCGTGCCGCTGGCCGACGCCCGGGTCGGCGACCTCGTGGTCTACGGCTCGCCGGCGCACCACGTCGCCCTCTACCGGGGCCACGGCTACATGGTCGCGGCGAGCGCGTCCTACGGAAAGGTCGTCGTGCGCCGCGTCTTCCAGGCACCCCTGGTCCGGCTGTTCCGCCTGCCGGGCTGACGCTCCAGCGCCCCCGGACGGCGCGCCGCAGGCCCCTTCCGACCACCGCCGATAATCGACACTATGTCAGGTTGAAGCGGAAGCGGCCCCGCCCGGCGGCCCGGGCGGGCCTCGTTGCTCGGGTCCGGGCACCGCCAGCTGGGTCGGGCAAGCCTGACTCCCCCGGGATGTCCGGGGGGACGGAGCCGCGGGGACGTCTGCGGTGGCAGAGTCGTTGCAGCGGTGAAGACCGCACACCGAAGACGAGACGGAGTAACACGTGGCCCTCTGGGACCAGCTCAAGAGCAAGTCCGCCGACATGCAGGCGCAGCTCAAGACGAAGTCGTCGCAGTTCAAGAACAAGGACTTCGCCAACGCGACCATGGCGATGTGCGCGCTCATCGCCGCGGCGGACGGCACGATCGACCCGACGGAGCGCAGCAAGGTGGCCGCGCTGATCACGTCCAACGACGTGCTGAGCATCTTCCCGGCCTCTGAGCTGCGGGAGCGGTTCGACCACTACTGCGACAAGCTCAGCTCGGACTTCGACTTCGGAAAGGTCGAGGCCATCCAGGCGCTCGGCAAGCTGAAGAAGAAGGAGGACCAGGCGCGCGCCGTGGTGCAGATCGGCATCATCATCGGTGGTGCGGACGGCAACTTCGACGATCACGAGCGGGCAGCGGTCAAGAGCGCCTGCCAGGCGTTGGGCATCCCGCCGGCCGACTTCGACCTCTAGGACGGGCAGACGTCGCGGGGCCCTGCGAGGGGCCCCGCGACGCTACGGAACGAGGACCTCGCTGAGGGACTCGCCGCGCACGCTCTCGGCCGCCAGCCCGTTCTGGGCAGCCACGACCTTGGTGGCCTGAGCCCGGTCCGCCGCCCGCTGCAGGGCCGCGGCCGCCACCTCGTCGGGGTGCGCAGCGCTCTGGGCCCGGTTGCTGGTGAGGACAGTGGGGGCACTGTCGTGGGTGTCAGCGCGCTTGGTCGTGGCCGGGCGTGCGCCGGCGACCGGGGTCGAGCTGACGATGTCCGTGATCCGCATCGGAGGTCTCCATCCATCCTTGGTGTCCGGACGTACTGTCGTCCCTGCCCACCGGGGTCTCGACTACCCGATTGGGTGGTTCTCTCACCCAAGGTGACTAGGCGGGCGCGCCCTAGGCTGGCCGGATGACCTCGGAGCGACCGCTCGCCGTGTTCGACATCGACGGCGTGCTGGCCGACGTCCGGCACCGGCTCAGGCACGTGGAGTCCCGGCCCAAGAACTGGGACGCCTTCTTCGCCGCCGCGGTGGACGACCCGCCGCTCGCCGAGGGCGTGCAGCTGGTCCAGGACAGCGCCAGGGACTGCGAGGTCGTGTACGTCACCGGGCGGCCGGAGCGCTGCCGGGCCGACACCCTGCGCTGGTTCGCCCGGCACGGGCTGCCTGAGGGGACCCTGTCCATGCGCTCCGGCCGGGACCGCCGGCCGGCCCGCCTGGCCAAGCCGGAGCTGCTCGGGCGGCTCGCCCGCGGCCGGGTCGTCGCCGTGGTGGTGGACGACGACGAGCAGGTCTGCGACGCGTACGAGGCAGCCGGCTACCGGGTGCTGCGGGCCCGCTGGATGGCCGGCTCCCCCGTGCTCGAGCAGGCTCAGGAGGACGAGGGGCGCACCTGAGCCAGGGCGGCCCGCACCGGGCCCGCCTTGGCGGCGGCCTCGCGCACCTCGGCCGCCGGATCGCTGTCCCAGGTGATGCCCCCGCCGGCCCACAGGTGGACCCGCCCGTCGGCCACCGCGGCCGTGCGGATGGTCAGCCCGAGGTCCGCACCGCCCGGCCGCACCAGCCCGAACGCGCCCATCGCCGGCCCCCGCCCGACCGGCTCGAGGCCGGCCAGCAGCGCGCAGGCGGCCCGCTTCGGCGCCCCGGTCACCGAGCCGCCGGGAACGAGGGCGACCAGCACGTCGGTCAGGCTGACGCCGTCGGCCAGCCGGGCGGCCACCGTGGAGCCGGCGTGCCAGAGCCCGGACCAGCCGGACAGGGCGTACAGCTGCTCGACCTCGACGCTGCCGGTGCGGGCGATCCGGGCCAGATCGTTGCGCTCCAGGTCGACGATCATGACGTGCTCGGCGCGGTCCTTGAGGCTGGCGCGCAGGGCGTCCCGGTCGTGGGACGTGCCCTTCACCGGCACCGTCGTGACCCTGTCGCCCTCGACCCTGACCAGCTGCTCCGGCGAGGCGCACCCCACCGCCCAGCCGTCGCCGGACAGCGCCCCGGCGTACTGCGCGCCCGGCAGCGCCGCCACCACCTGGGCGAGCCGGCGGGGGTCCCCCGTGACCGGGGCGCTGGCGTGCCCGACGACGTTGGCCTGATACACGTCGCCGCGGGCGATGGCCGCCCGGACCTGCTCGACCGCGTCGCGGTGCGCCTGCTCGGTCCAGGACCGCTCCCAGTCCCCCACGGCCGCGTCGCCGGCGCGTACCTGATCTCCACCGGGGCGCACCGCGACCGCCACGATCTCCGGAACTGCGGGCACCGGGCTGGTCCGGCCCGGCGCGAGCCCGGCCACCGCGGCGCAGCCGAGCGCGCCCAGCAGCACGGCGACGCCGGTCGAGCCGGTCTGCGCCGCCGACTCGCCGCCGAGGCCGTGCTCGTCCAGAAAGGCAGCCAGCAGCTCGCGCGGGTTGCCGCCGTCCTCGGGCCGCCACTCCCAGCGCTCCAGCTCGCGCAGCGCGCCGGACCACTGGGGAGGGCGTCCGGGAGGAGCCACTACGCCGAAAGAGCGCGCAGAACCGTCCAGACGGGTCATGCAGGCCTGCCCGGCGCGGGCCGACACTCCGGACAGACCCCACGCGAGACCTGCCACTGACGACCTGGAGCACGACCATGTGCACTCACAGCCCGGCCTGCCCTTCGGCCGCTGCCCCGGACCACGACGCCGCCCGCGTCAGCACCACCCACCCCGAGCAGGGCTGGAGCCTGCTGTGCAACGGCGTGGTGGTGTTCGAGGACATGGGCGAGATCCTGCCGGACGGCTCGGTCGTGGCGGCGCACCGCTCGCTCCCCCGCCAGCGGTCGCCGCGTCACGCCGTCACCGCCGCCTGACCTGCGCGCACCGCGGCGGCCGGCAGCACGCGCTGCCGGCCACCGCGGCCCGCTAACTCTCGTACGCCTCGGGCGACGGGCACGAGCAGACCAGGTTGCGGTCGCCGTACGCGCCGTCGATCCGCCGCACCGGGGGCCAGTACTTGCCCGACCGCGAGACGCCGGCCGGGTAGGCCGCCTGCTCGCGGGTGTAGGGGTGGTCCCACTCCCCCGTCACCGACGCCGCCGTGTGCGGCGCCCCGCGCAGGGGGTTGTCGGTCACCGGCCAGGTCCCGGCAGCGACCTCGTCGATCTCCCGGCGGATCGCGGCCATCGCGTCGCAGAACCGGTCCAGCTCGCGCAGGTCCTCGGACTCGGTCGGCTCCACCATCAGCGTTCCGGCGACCGGGAAGCTCATCGTCGGCGCGTGGAAGCCGTAGTCGATGAGGCGCTTGGCGACGTCGTCGACGGTCACGCCCGTCTGCTTGGTGATGCCGCGCAGGTCGATGATGCACTCGTGCGCCACCAGGCCGCCGCGGCCGGTGTAGAGCACCGGAAAGTGCGGCTGCAGCCGCTTCGCGACGTAGTTGGCGCTCAGCACGGCGACCTGGGTCGCCCGGGTCAGGCCCTCGGCACCCATGAGCCGGACGTAGGCCCAGCTGATCGGCAGGATGCCCGCGCTGCCGTACGGCGCGGCGCTCACCGGGCCGGGGCCCGTCGCCGGGCCGGCCGCCTCGTTCAGCGGGTGGTTCGGGAGGTAGGGGGCGAGGTGCGCGCGGACCGCGACCGGGCCGACGCCCGGGCCGCCGCCGCCGTGCGGGATGCAGAAGGTCTTGTGCAGGTTGAGATGGCTGACGTCGGCGCCGAAGCGGCCCGGCTTGGCCAGCCCGACCAGGGCGTTGAGGTTGGCGCCGTCGACGTAGACCTGGCCGCCGGCGTCGTGCACCGCGGCGCAGATGTCGGTGATCGTGTCCTCGAAGACCCCGTGGGTGCTCGGATAGGTGACCATCAGCGCGGCGAGCCGCTCGCGGTGCGTCTCGATCTTGCTGCGCAGGTCCTCGACGTCGACGTCACCGGTCGGTGCGGTGGCCACGACGACGACCCGCATGCCGGCCATGACCGCGCTGGCGGCGTTGGTGCCGTGAGCGCTGGCGGGGATCAGGCAGACGTCCCGGCCGGTGTCCCCGTGGGCGTGGTGGTAGGCGCGGATCGCCAGCAGGCCGGCGAACTCGCCCTGCGAGCCGGCGTTGGGCTGCAGGCTGACCGCGTCGTAGCCGGTGACCTCGCACAGCCAGCGCTCGAGGTCGTCGACCAGCTGGCGGTAGCCCTGCGCGTTGGCGGCCGGCGTGAACGGGTGCAGCGCCCCGAACTCCGGCCAGGTGACCGGCTCCATCTCGGTGGTCGCGTTGAGCTTCATCGTGCAGGAGCCCAGCGGGATCATGGTGCGGTCCAGCGCGAGGTCCTTGTCGGACAGCCCGCGCAGGTAGCGCAGCATCGCCGTCTCGCTGTGGAAGCTGTGGAAGACCTCGTGCGTGAGGTACGGGCTGGTGCGGGCGAGCTCGGCCGGCAGCGCGTCCGCGGTGGCGGCGTCCAGGGCGTCCCAGTCGGTGGCCGGACCGCCGAAGGCGGCGACGACGGCGTCCAGGTGCCGGCGGGTCGTCGTCTCGTCGGTGCTGATGCCGACCGTGTCGGCGTCGACCAGGCGCAGGTCGATGCCGCTGCCGGCCGCCGCGGCGACGACCTCGGCGGCCCGGCCCTCGGCGCGTACGGTCACCGTGTCGAAGAACGACGGGTGCACTCCCCCGCCGAGCGCGGCGGCGAGCAGCGCGGCGTAGCGGTGGGTGCGCCGGGCGATGGTCTGCAGGCCCTGCGGGCCGTGGTAGACGGCGTACATGCTCGCCATGACGGCCAGCAGCACCTGCGCGGTGCAGATGTTGCTCGTCGCCTTCTCCCGGCGGATGTGCTGCTCGCGGGTCTGCAGCGCCAGCCGGTGGGCCGGGTCGCCGTCCGCGTCCAGGCTCACGCCGACCAGGCGGCCGGGCATGGAGCGCTCCAGCCCCTTGCGGACGGCCATGTAGCCGGCGTGCGGGCCGCCGTAGCCCAGCGGAACGCCGAAGCGCTGGCTGCTGCCGACCGTGACGTCCGCGCCCAGCTCGCCGGGGCTGGCCAGCAGGGTCAGCGCGAGCAGGTCGGCGGCGACGGCGACCAGGGCGCCGCGCTCGTGCGCCGCGGCGAGCAGGGGCCGCAGGTCCCGGACCGCGCCGGAGCTGCCGGGGTACTGCACCAGCACGCCGAAGACGTCGCCCTCGGGCAGGTCGCCGGACAGGTCGACGACCTCGACCGGAAGACCCAGCGGGATCGCCCGGGTGCGGACGACCGCGACGGTCTGCGGGTGGCAGTCGGCGTCGACGAGGAAGACGGCGCCGGGCGCCACCTTGCTCGAGCGGCGGCACAGCGTCATGGCCTCGGCCGCGGCCGTCGCCTCGTCGAGCAGGCTGGAGCCGGCCAGGTCCATCCCGGTCAGGTCGGTGATGACGGTCTGGAAGTTCAGCAGCGCCTCGAGCCGGCCCTGGCTGATCTCGGGCTGGTAGGGCGTGTAGGCGGTGTACCAGGCCGGGTTCTCCATGACGTTGCGCAGGATCACCGGCGGAGTGTGCGTGCCGTAGTACCCCATGCCCAGCATCGGCGTCGTCACGGTGTTGCGGGCGGCCAGGGACCGCAGCTCGGCCAGCACCTCGGGCTCGCTGCCGGCGGCCGGCAGGTCCAGGCCCTCGGTTGCCCGGATCACCTCGGGCACCGCGGCGTCGGCCAGCTCGTCCAGCGAGCCGTAGCCGATGACGGCGAGCATCTTGGCCTGCTCGTCCTCGGTCGGGCCGATGTGGCGGCCGGAGAACGGCGCGGCCGCCTCGAGCGCGGACAGCGACGTGGGCGGGGAAAAGCTCATGGAGGACCTCTCGGACAGCGGCGGGCCCTCCCCCTCTGTCACGGGACCTGAGAGCTTCACCCGTCGCCGGGCTTGCACCGTCGGTGGGGCGCACGAGCGCCCGCTTTCCAGAGTCGCCTGACCCACGCGGTCCGGGTGCCTGAGAGGTTGTTCGGGGAGTTTGCTCCTTCGGCGCCTCAGGCTGGCTGCGTGAGGCTCTCCCGCGTGGGGTGGTCGGCCCGACCAGGCTAACGCAGGCGCGGACGCTCTCCGCGTCGGCGCGCGCTGCCGCCGCGTACGGCGCGGCTCAGGCGGTGGTGCGGCGGCGGCGGCGGGTGGCCAGCTCGTCCGGGGCCTCGACGGCCGCGGCGCCGGCCTCCTCGGCCCGCTCCCCCGGCAGCTGCGCCAGGGTGCCCTCGACGTCGCGGACCTGGCGGCCGACCGCGATGGCGAAGACGGCCTGGCCGCCCTGCAGCAGGTCGACGACCTCGTCAGCGGAGGTGCACTCGTAGACGGTGGTGCCATCGCTCATCAGCGTGATGCCGCCGAGGTCCTCGGTTCCGCGGTCGCGCAACGCGGCGATCGCCTGGCGGATGTTCTGCAGGGAGACCCCGGCGTCGAGCAGCTTCTTGACGATCTTGAGCACCAGGATGTCGCGGAAGGCGTACAGCCGCTGGGTCCCGCTGCCGGCGGCCTCGCGGACGGTGGGCTCGACCAGGCCGGTACGGGCCCAGTAGTCCAGCTGGCGGTAGGTGATGCCGGCCGCGGCGCAGGCCGTGGGCCCGCGGTAGCCGATGTGCTGCGCCGGGGTGCCGGGCTGCTGGTCCACCGGGAGGTCGTCGAACAGCGAGCCCTGCAGGCCCAGCACGGGCGGTGCCGGGCTGGTCGCGTCGTCCGCGGTGCCGTCGTCCACGGTCGCTCCCGTCAGGTGCTGTGCGACCGCCCCGGTGGCGGTGCCGCTCGTGCTGTGCGCCGCACGCTAGGGAGGCCTCGAGGGCGGGTCAACGCTGTCGCGCGGCGCGTCGCAACCCTCAGGGTCTAGTAGAGGGTCGGCAAAAGCTCAGGATCCGGGCTTCTCGAAGTCCTCAGGAGTGATGTTGTCGAGGAACTCGCGGAACTTCTCGACCTCGTCCTCCTGCTCGTCCGGAATGGCGATGCCGGCCTCGGCGAGCACCGCCTCGTCACCGCGGATGGACGCGCCGGTGCGCAGCGCGAGCGCGATGGCGTCGGAGGGACGGGCGCTGACGACCGCTCCCCCGTCGAAGCCGAGCTCGGCGTAGAAGACGCCCTCGCGCAGCGCCGTGATGGTCACGGTGCGCAGCGGGCGCTCGAACGCCTCGAGCAGGTCGCGCATGAGGTCGTGGGTCATGGGCCGGGCGGTCACCACGCCCTGCTGGGCGAAGGCGATCGCGGTGGCCTCCACCGCCCCGATCCAGATGGGGAGGTAGCGGTCGCCGTCGACCTCCTTGAGCAGGACGATGGGCTGCTGGCTGGGCAGCTCCACCCGGACCCCGACGACACTCAGGTCGGACAGCGACGTGCCCTCGGCGTGCTCGTCCACGGGTCCTCCTGCGGTGCTGGGCGGTCGGCTCGACCCTACCCGTGGCGGCGGGGACTAGCGGCGCAGGCCCGGTCCGAGGCCGCTGCGCACCAGGGTGGCGTGCAGCTTGACCGACAGCGCCGCCAGCTCGCGGGCGACCTCGTCGGCCCGGGCCCGCGCCTCCGGATTGCGCTGGCGCACGAGCGGGGTCACGACCTGCTCGACCAGCCCGATCTCGCGGTCCGCGGCGGCCTTGAACGGGCGCAGGTGGCGGGCCTCGATGCCGAAGCGGGCCATCTCGGCCACCGTCTTGGCCACGACCAGCGCGTCGCCGTCGTAGTGGCTGGTGCCTGGGCGCGGGCCGAGCAGGCCGTACTGCTCGAGCTGCTCGAGCTGGGCCTCCTCCAGACCGGCCGCGTCGAGCAGCTCGCGGCGCGACAGGCGCACCTCGCTGACGTCCGGGCGGAAGGTGTCGGCGGTGGGCAGACCCTCTGCCGCGACGAGGGCCCGCGGAATGCGCGGACCGCCGCCGGTCGAGGCCGGCGGGTCCAGGCCACGGTCGATCGCGTCCAGGTGCTCCTTGATGACGCGCAACGGGAGGTACTGGTCGCGCTGGGCCGACAGCACGTAGCGCAGCCGGGCGAGGTCCTCCCGGCTGAACTTGCGGTAGCCCGACGCCGTGCGCTCCGGCTCGACCAGGCCCTCGGCCTCGAGAAAGCGGATCTTGGAGATGGTGATGTCGGGGAAGTCCGGGCGCAGCTGCCCCAGCACCTCGCCGATGCTCATGAAGGCCCGGGACGGCAGGCCGCTGACCGCGCTCACGAGAACTACGAGCCCTCGCCGGAGCGCGGGCCGGCCAGGAAGACCAGGCGGTACTTGCCGATCTGCACCTCGTCACCCCCGGCCAGCGGGGCGGCGTCGATGCGCTCGCGGTTGAGGTAGGTGCCGTTGAGGCTGCCGACGTCGCGCACGGAGTAGCCCGCGCCCTCCTGGACGAACTCGGCGTGCCGGCGCGAGACCGTCACGTCGTCGAGGAAGATGTCGCTCTCCGGGTGCCGGCCCGCGGTCGTCGTGGCGCTGTCGAGCAGGAACCTGCTGCCGGCGTTGGGTCCGCGCTTGACCACCAGCAGGGCGCTGCCCGGCGGCAGCGACTCCACCGAGGTCTGCTCGCTGGGAGCGTCGACGGACTCGGGGTGACCCGCCTCCGCCTCCAGCGCCCCCTCGAGCGCCGGCAGCGAGATGGTCGAGGTGGTCTCGATGCTCGCCTCGCTCTGCCCGGGACGACTCACCGCTGCGCCGCAGCGGGCGCAGAAGCGGCTGTCGTCGGGGTTCTGCTGTCCGCACTGGGTGCAGAACACGTCTGTCGCCCGCCTCCCGTCGTGTGAGGGGCCCTCCGGCTGGAGAGACCCGCTCGTCGCGTCCTGCGTGCCGCCGGTGGTCCGCGTCGAGGGCGAACCGTAGTGCGGCGCCTCCCGGAGGGTCAACCGCGGGATGAGACTGCTGGCGGCCTCATGCTGCAGGCCAGGTCGAGACTTCTGTCAGCTCAGCAGGGCCTGGTACGCCGCGCTGTCCAGCAGCGGCGCGTCGTCGAGGGCGCCGTCGGCCGTCGTCATCTCGAGCATCCAGCCCTCGCCGTACGGGTCGGAGTTGACCAGCTCGGGGTTGGCGTCCAGCGCCTCGTTGCGCGCGCTGACCGTCCCGGCGAACGGCGCGTAGACGTCCGAGACGCTCTTGGTCGACTCGACCTCGCCGAGCGACTGACCGGCGCTCAGCTCGGTGCCGACCGCGGGCAGCGTCACGAAGACGATGTCGCCCAGGGCCTCCTGGGCGTAGGAGGTGATGCCCAGGCGGACGGTGCTGCCGCTGACGCGGACCCACTCGTGCTCGGCGGTGTACTGCAGGTCGTCGGGATACACCGGCGCCTCTCGGTCATGCGCCGTGCGGCGCGGTGGGTGATCCCCGGGCACGCGTTCAGTCGGCCGACGCGCTGGCCCGGGGGGCCGGGCGAGCGTAACGAGGCTGAACGAGCGGTCGCAAGGCGCCCACCCGTACCCGGTTGCGCTCCTGGACCGTCGCGGTGCCGCCCTGACCGGCCACGTTGTCCTGGACGCCGCCGGGAATGGCCAGCGCCCGGACGAGCGTCTGGGGCGCGCCGACCACGGTGAAGACGTAGGGCGGTCGCAGCAGCGTGCCGTCGACCACGACGCCCTCGTCGTCCTCCACGAACGAGGTCGACGCGACCACCCGGGCCACCGGCGCCGGCCCGCCGCCGTCGGGGCTGCCCGCGACCTGCAGCGCCTCGGCTCCGGCGCCGCGCAGCTCCTCCAGCGCGTCCAGCAGCGCGTCGGCGCGGACCGTGCCCTCCGGGTCGGCGATGGTCAGCAGCACGCCGGGTCCCTCGGCAGGCTCGGTGCCGGCCAGGACGCCGAGCACCTGCGCCCGCCGGCGGGCCTGCTCGACCGCGGCCCGGCCACCGTCCGTGCCGGTCGTCAGCCGGTCCCGCGTGTTGCTGAGCTCCTCCACCTCCGACCGCAGGCGGTCGCTGCGGTTCGACAGGTCGTCCAGGATGCGGACCAGGTCCTCCTGCCGGGCCGAGGCGAGCAGGCCGTCGTCCTGGGTGCTGCGCACCTGCACTGCCACGGCGAAGCCGAGCAGGCCCAGCAGCACGGCCACCGCGACGTCCACCCGGCGCAGCCGGGGCCGCAGGACCATCTGCGCGACCCGGGCCAGGGCCGGCGGGTCCCCGGGCGGCAGGTCCCCGGGCGGCCGGTCCCCAGGCGGCGGGTC
>JAOPWI010000326.1 GCA_025965755.1 Frankiales bacterium
TCCGGCGGAGCCCGGCGGCGCGCTGTTCGAGGTGGGACCGGACGGCGGGCTCACGGCGGCCGGCGAGCGCGACGTTCCGCTGGTCGCCGTCGCCCATCCCGACCGCTGGTGGGGCCTGGAGCCGCTGTCCGACGCCGGCCCGCTGGTGCGCGAGGGCGAGACGGTGCGGGTGTCGCCGTCCAAGGTCGAGGCCTTCGACAGCTGCTCTCTGCGCTGGTTCCTCGAGAGCGCGGTCGGGGTCTCGAGCGCCACCGGCCCCCCGCAGGTGCTGGGCACGCTGGTGCACGCCCTGGCCGAGCTGGGCAGCGGCCCGGAGGCGCTCGACGAGCCGGCCCTGACCGCCCGGCTCGACGAGGTGCTGCCCAAGCTCGATCTCGGTGCCCCCTGGGCGGTGCGGCGCCGGCGCGAGGAGGCGGTCCAGCAGCTGCACAAGTTCCTGTCCTGGCAGCGCGCCAGCGGGCGCGAGCTGGTGGCCACCGAGCTGTCGGTCGAGGTGCCGTTCGGCGACCGGGCGGTCATCGCGGGCCGGGTCGACCGGCTGGAGCGCGACGACGCCGGGCGGGCCGTGGTGGTCGACCTCAAGACAGGCTCGACCAAGCCGACCAGGGACGAGCTGTCCCGTCATCCCCAGCTGGCCGTCTATCAGCTCGCGGTCGTGCTCGGCGCCTTCGCCGACCAGCAGCTGGACCGCCCCGGCGGTGCCTCGCTGCTCCAGCTGAAGAAGGGCGTGCACGCCGACGAGCAGTTCCAGGGCGCCCTGGAGGACGACGGACAGCCGACCTGGGCGCACGAGCTGGTGACCCAGGTGGTCGACGGCATGAGCGGCGCGGAGTTTCCCGCTGCGGTCAACAAGCACTGCCAGAACTGCAAGGTCCGCACCAGCTGCCCGGCCTGGCCCGAGGGCCAGGGGGTGCTGCGGTGACGGCCCCGCAGGAGCCCGGGCCGCTGCCGCTCGACGTCCTCGTCGAGATTCTCGGCAAGCCGGTCAGCGACGAGCAGGCCGCGGTCGTCACCGCGCCGCTCGAGGCCGGCGTGGTCGTGGCCGGTGCCGGCAGCGGCAAGACCGCGACGATGGTCGCCCGCGTCGTCTGGCTGGTCGCCTCCGGCCGGGTCGCGCCCGATCAGGTGCTCGGTCTCACCTTCACCACCAAGGCCGCCGACGAGCTGGCCGGCCGGGTCCGCACGGGGCTGCGCCGGCTGCGCGCGGCCGGTCGACTGCCGCCCACGCCCGGGCAGGAGCTGGACCTCGAGCCGACGGTCTCGACCTACCACGCCTACGCCGCCCGGCTGGTCCGCGACCACGCCCTGCGCCTGGGCCGTGAGCCGGCCGCCCGGCTCGTCACCCCGGCCACCAGCTGGCAGCTCGCCGCGCGCACGGTCAGCACCTATGACGGCCCGATGGACCAGGTCACCTGGGCGGAGTCCACGGTCATCAAGGCCGTGCTGGCCCTGGCCGGCGACCTGTCGGAGCACCTCGTCACGCCCGAGCAGGTGCTCGCCGTCGGCACGTGGCTGCGCGCGCGGGAGGCCGCCGCCACCGTGATCCGCAAGCCGGGCAGGGAGGTCGTGCACTGCCATGGCGTGCGCGAGCAGCTGCTGCCGCTCGTCGCGCGCTACGCGGCCGCCAAGCGCGAGCGCGAGCTGCTCGACTTCGGCGACGTGGTGGCGCTCGCGGCGGAGCTGGCCCGCGACAGCCCGGCGGTGCGCGAGGCGGAGCGCGCCACCTACCGGGTGGTCCTGCTCGACGAGTACCAGGACACCGGCTCCGCGCAGGAGCTCCTGCTGTCCTCGCTGTTCGCCGACGGCCACCCGGTCACGGCGGTGGGCGATCCCTGTCAGAGCATCTACGGCTGGCGGGGCGCCAGCGCCGGCACGCTGCGGCGGTTCCCGCACCGGTTCGGCGCCGCCCGGACGACGCCGCGCAGCCTGTCCACGACCTACCGCAGCGGCGGGCGCATCCTGGGCCTGGCCAACGCCGTGTCGGCCGAGCTGCGCAGCGAGGGAGTGCGGGTCGCGGAGCTGCGCGCCGCTCCCGGCCGCGAGCACGAGGGGCTGGTGCGCTGCGCGCTGCTGCCCGACGTGGGCAGCGAGGCGGCCTGGGTGGCCGGGCAGGTCACGGCGGCGCTGCGGGAGCTGCCGCCCGAGCCCGGGCGCGCCTGGTCACGGGCGGCGGTGCTGTGCCGCAAGCGGTCGATGTTTCCGCGGCTGCGCGAGGCCTTCGAGGCGCTCGACGTGCCGGTCGAGGTGGTCGGCCTCGGCGGCCTGCTGGACGTTCCCGAGGTGGCCGACGTGCTGGCCACGCTGCGGGTGCTCGACGACCCGACCGCCGACGGCGCCCTGTTGCGCCTGCTGACCGGTCCGCGCTGGCGGATCGGCCCGCGGGACCTGGCCGTCCTGGGCCGCCGGGCCAGGGCGCTGGTGCGCCGCGGCGCGCTGCCCGACGACCCGGTCCAGGCCGTGGTGCTCGGCGTCGACGAGTCGCAGGTGGGCTCGCTGGTCGACGCGCTCGACGACCTGCCGCCGGCCGACGACCGCGACCCGCTGTCGGTGCCGGGGCGGCGCCGGCTGGAGGCGCTGCGCGACGAGCTGCGCTCGCTGCGCCGCCGCCTCGACCAGCCGTTGCCCGACCTGGTCGGCGACATCGAGCGCACGCTGGGTCTCGACGTCGAGGTCAGCGCCCGGCCCGGCACGGGAGAGCCCAGCGCCGCGCGGGCCGACCTCGACGCGTTCGCCGACGCGGCCTCGTCCTTCGCCGGCGATGCCGCCCAGGACGGCAGCGGCGAGGCCGTGCTGTCGGCCTTTCTGGCCTTTCTGTCCGCCGCCGAGGACGAGGAGCACGGCCTGGACACCGGCGCGGTCAGCGGCGCCGACACGGTCAAGCTGATGACCGTGCACGCCGCCAAGGGGCTCGAGTGGCCCGTGGTGGCCGTGCCCGGGCTCGCCCGCGGTTCCGGCTCGGCGGTGTTCCCGGCCAAGCCGAGCACGTCGACCAGCTGGACGGCCAACGCGCGGCTGCTCCCCTTCCCGCTGCGAGGCGACGCCGAGGACCTGCCGCCGCTCGAGGGGCTCGAGCCGCCCCAGCTGACCGCGCACCTCGCCGGCAACGCCGCGCGGGACGCGCGCGAGGAGCGGCGGCTGGCCTACGTCGCGTTCACCCGCGCCGAGCACCTGCTGCTGTGCTCGGGCTACCACTGGGGCGACGGCAAGACCGTGCTCGGCCCGTCGGAGTTCCTCGAGCAGGCCCGCGAGGCCTGCCTCGCCGGCGCGGGACAGGTGGACACCTGGTGCGAGGAGCCGCCGCTGGACAACCCGGTGACGACGGGCAGCCGCACCGCTGCCTGGCCGGTGCTCGAGGCGCCGGCCGCGGTCTCGGTGCGCGCCGCGGCGGCCCGGGTGCGCGACCTCCTCGCGCAGGGCGTGCCTGGCGACGGCGACCTCGCCCTGGACGCCG
>JAOPWI010000336.1 GCA_025965755.1 Frankiales bacterium
TCCGGACCGAGACGGTGGCTCCGATCAGCATCACGACCGGCGACCTGGTCAGGCTGCCCGACCTCGACGCGTACGGCACTCTCGTCGTCGGGCGGCAGCCGGGCGTGCGGGAGGTCGCGGACGCGGCGACCGCGGCCACCCAGAGCGGGCTGGACGTGCCCGTGGTGGCCGAGCTGCCCCGCGGGGTCCGTGGCGAGCCGACCTACCGGGTGGGTGACCGGGTCGAGGCAACCTTCACCTTCTCGGCCACCCGGGCGGCACAGGCGGCCGCGGCGGCCGGCGAGCCGCTGCCCCCGCCGCCGGCGGGTGTGCACGGCAGCGCGGTGCGGATGGTCGCCGGGCCCGGCCTGGCCCAGGTCTGGACCTCCGCTGCCGGGGCGCCGGCGCTCATCGTCGGCCGCGCCGTCGCGCCCAGGGCCTTCTCCTCCGGGGTCGCGTTCGAGACGGTGCGGGACTACCTGCTGTCGCTGCCCGGCCTGCCGGACGACGTCGCCGCGCAGCTGCGCCTGTTCACCGCCGACGGCGCCACGCTGCCGCTCCCCGTACCCGCCGACGAGGTGACCACCTCCTCGGCCGACGTGCACGGGGCGCCCGCCACGGTGCTGCGGACCCAGGCCGGCACGCTGGCCGCCGTCGTCTGGGTGCACGGCGGGCAGGTCACCGTGGTGGCCGGGTCGCTGGACGTCGACGAGGTGCTGGCGGTCGCCAGGGGCCTGCGTTGAGGCTGGCGCCGGGGGGTGCCGTCGAGGAGCTGCTCGACGGGGCCGGACCGGCTGTGGCGGTCTGGTGCTCGGGGCTGCGCAAGCGCTACGGCCGGCAGCCGGCGGTCGAGGACGTGTCCTTCCAGGTGCACCGCGGCGAGGTCGTCGGGCTGCTGGGGCCCAACGGCGCCGGCAAGACGTCCGTCATCAAGATGCTGCTGGGCCTGGCCCGGCCCGACGCCGGCGAGGTCGTCCTGCTCGGCCGGCCGGGCAGCGACCCGGCGGCGCGCGCCCGGGTCGGCTACCTGCCCGAGCTGTTCCGCTACCAGCCGTGGCTGACCCCACTGGAGCTGCTGGCGCTGCACGTACGCCTGTCCGGGCTCGACGTCCCGGCCCAGGACCAGCGGGCGTGCCTGGACCTCGTGGGCCTGTCCGGCCGCGCGAGCGACCGCCTGGGCGGGTTCTCCAAGGGCATGCAGCAGCGCCTGGGCCTGGCCGTCGCCCTGGTGGCCGGACCGGAGCTCGTGATCCTGGACGAGCCGACCAGCGCGCTCGATCCCCTGGGCCGCGCCGACGTCCGCGACATCGTCCTGCAGCTGCGCTCTCGCGGCGTGGCCGTGCTGCTCAACTCCCACCTCATCGGCGAGGTCGAGCGGGTCTGCGACCGCGTCGTGATCCTGGACCGGGGGCGCGTCGCCGCCTCCGGCACGCTGGCCGAGCTGCTCGGCCAGCGGGAGCTCCGGCTGCAGCTGACGGCCGTGTCCGCTGACGCGCGGGCCAGGCTGCTGGCCACTGGCCAGGCGGAGCAGCAGGACGACTGGTTCACCGTCGCGCTGCCTGCCGACGATCTCGGGACAGCGGTCCCCGACCTCATCGCCGACCTCGTCGCCCTGGGCGCCCGGGTGCACGCGGTGGAGCCCGGGCGGATCAGCCTGGAGGAGCGGCTGCTGTCCATCCTGCGCGACGGCGCCGAGGCCCGCGCGGAAGGCGCCCGATGACGACGGTCCGCACGGTGCTGGTCATCGCCGCCCTGACGCTGCGCGAGGCGTCGCGGCGGCGGGTCCTGCTGGCGCTCTCCGTCCTCACCGTGGTGCTCATCGCGGTGAGCGGCTGGGGCTTCTCCCGCGTCGCCGCGCAGACCGGCGGCACGACCCTCACCAGCGGTGAGACCCGGCTGACGGCCTCCATCCTGCTCAACCTGGTGATGTTCGGCTTCAGCCTGATCGCCGCGCTGGGAACCGCCTTCCTGGCCGGCCCGACGCTGTCCGGCGAGACCGAGTCCGGCATGGCGTTGTCGGTGCTGGCCCGGCCGATCCGCCGGTCCGCCTTTCTGCTCGGCAAGTGGCTCGGCCTCGTGACCTTCGGCAGCGGCTTCGTCGTTCTCTCCGGACTGGCCCAGTGCCTGGTCGTCCGGGCGACCGTCGACTACTGGCCGCCGTCGCCGACGACCGCCCTGGCCCTGCTCGCCGCTCAGACGACGGTGCTGCTCACGCTCGCCGTGCTGCTGTCCACGGCCATCTCGCCGATGGCGTCCGGCGTCGTCGCGGTCGGCCTGTTCGGCACCGCCTGGGTCGCCGGTGTCGTCGGCGGCATCGGGGCGTCGCTGGACAACGAGGCGGTCGAGCGCGTCGGCAGCGTCTCGCGCGTGCTGCTCCCCACGGACGGCCTGTGGCGCGGCGCGATGCACGCCTTCCAGGACCCGACGGCCCTGGCCGTCTTCGGCGGTGCGGACGGGCAGGCCTTCCCGTTCCTCAGCGCTGCGCCGCTGACGGCGGCCTACCTGGGCTGGGCCGGCCTCTGGGTCGCCATGGCCTGGGGGCTGGCCGCGGCGTCGTTCGGCCGCACGGACCTCTGACCGCGCCGAGGCGTGTGGCGGCCCCAGCGCTGTCAACCGGCTGATCGCGCGGAGGTCTTCGTGGGCAACCGCAACGACTGGCTGAGTCGCGGCAACACGTCGATCCGGACCCTGTCCTTTGTCGAAGGGGAAACTGGTCGTCAGCACCCCCAAGACCAGGCGCAGCCGTCGCAACCTCGCACTCGACCCGGTCACCGGGGCTGCACCTGAGCGCGACCGCATGCAGCGGACTCAGGTCACATGAAAGCCGGCAGCCGCGACGTCGACGGCGACCGGATACTCGGGCGCAGGCATGGGCAGTGGCCGCAGCGAGCTACCTCGGCCAGAACTTCCACACACATCAGCGGGAGATCGGTCTGCCGTACCTGCCGCTCCACGGGCCCCGACACACGTACGCCAGGCTGGAACTCGAAACCGGGGTGAACGCCAAGGTGCTCTCGAATCGCCGGGGATTCGCCGGCATCGCCATCACCGGGACCTGTCTGCCCATGTCCTGCCCGCGATCGAACGGGAGTCCGCCGAGCGCGTGGGCGCGCTGGTCGTGCCGAAACAGCGGGCAGGTCTCGGCCTACGTCTC
>JAOPWI010000349.1 GCA_025965755.1 Frankiales bacterium
CGCCCCCGCGAACGCCGTCCGGCGGGCCCGCCGGAAGACCAGGAAGCCCCGGCCGGTCGCGCCGACGACGGTCACCAGGCCGGTCTGCAGCAGCAGCCGCTGGAGCCCCTCCCGCAGGTCGCCCTGCACCTCCTGGCCGAGGCCGGCCAGCCGGTCGGGGTCGGCGACGATGTCGCGGGCCGCTGCCTCGCGCAGCCGCACGACGTCGACCTGCAGGTGCACCGGCGAGCGGTGGGTGTCCAGCTGCAGCTCGCCCAGCGGCGGGATGGACACCGCGCTGCCCCCGCTCAGGGAGGGCCGCAGGCTCAGGCGCGCCTCGAACGGGCCGACGCCGCGGTCCAGCGAGCCGGCCACCAGCAGCCCCAGCAGGGCGCCGAGCAGGCCGACCGCGGCCACCTCGAGGCTGACCAGGACCCGGCGGCGCCAGGCGTGGGCCGCCTCGCCCGGCGGTGACGACCCGCGTCGACGGGGCAAGGTGATCACGACCGGGCCCTACCCGGCTGGGGCGAGGCGCACCAGGCTGACCCGCACGGGGCCGGTACGGCGGCGTCGTTCGGCCCGGACGGCACGCTCCGGCGCGGCGCCGGCGCCCCGCGTGGTCCGGCCAGCTACTCGATCGCGCGGAGGACGGCGCTCATGTCGCGGACGGCCCGCGCCGTTCCGCGGACCGTGCCGGTCACCTTCGAGCGCCCGGTGCGCCGCAGGTAGTCGATCTCGACCTCCTCGACCCGCCACCCGGCGGCTGCGGCGCGCACGACCATCTCCAGCGGATACCCGAAGCGGCGGTCCTGCAGGTCCAGCCCGACCAGGGCGTCACGGCGGGCGGCCCGCATGGGGCCCAGGTCCCGCAGGGCGACGCCGGTGCGCCGGCGCAGCTGGGCGGTGACGACCGCGTTGCCCACCCGCGCGTGCGGGGGCATCGAGCCCGGAGCCAGCCGGCGGCGGCCGAGCACCAGGTCGGCGCCGGCCAGCAGCGGCGCGACCACCCGGGGCAGCTGCTGTGGGTCCAGCGAGCCGTCGGCGTCCAGAAAGCAGACCAGCCCGTCCTCGTGCCCCGCAGCCATCAGCCCGGCGTGGGCGGCCGCGCCGAACCCGCGGGGCCGCGCGTCGACGACCACGGCGCCGTAGGACCGGGCGACGTCCGGCGAGCCGTCGGACGAGCCGTTGTCGGCCACGATGGCGCGGTAGCCCGCCGGCATGCGCGACAGCACCCAGGGCAGCGCCGCCGCCTCGTCCAGGCAGGGCAGGACGACGTCAGGCACCGCGCAGCTGCGCCCGCAGGGCCTTGCGGTCGGTCTTGCCGACGCTGGTCACGGGCACCTCGTCGACCAGGTGCACCTCGCGCGGCCGCTTGGTGGCCGCCATGTGCTCGGCGCAGTGCGCGAGCAGCTCCGCCCCGGTCGCCGCGGCCCCCGGCCGCAGGGTCACGAACGCGACGACCTCCTCCCCGTACAGCTCGTCCGGGCGCCCGACCACGGCGGCGGCCGCGACCGCGGGGTGCGCCAGCAGGACGTCCTCCACGTCGCGCGGGTAGACGTTGAAGCCGCCGCGGATGATGAGGTCCTTGCGACGGTCGACGATGCTCAGATACCCGTCCTCGTCCAGATGGCCGATGTCGCCGGTGCGCAGCCAGCCGCCGACCAGGGCCTCGGCGGTCGCCGCCGTGTCCCGCCAGTAGCCGAGCATGACGCCCGGGGACTGCACGCAGACCTCGCCGTCCACGCCGGTCGGCACCGGGTCTCCCGCCTCGTCGATGATCTGCAGGGTGGTGCCCGGCAGGGCGCGGCCGACGGTGCCGAGGCGGCGGGCGGTCGGCGGGTTCATGGTCGCCGTCGAGGTCACCTCGGTGCAGCCGTAGCCGTCGCACACGACGGCCGTCGGCACCCGGCGCTCGAACTCCTCGACCACCGCGGTGGCCAGCGGCGCGCCGCCGACGCTGACGTAGCGAAGCGTCGACAGGTCGTGCTCCTCCAGCGGCTCGCGCAGGAGCAGCTGGAGCATCGACGGCACGAGGCCGGCGGCCTGGACCCCCAGGTCGGCCACGAGCCCCAGCCACTCGCCCGCCACGAAGCGGCGCTGCATGACCAGCGCGCCGGGCTCGCGCAGGTGGAAGCGCGAGACCGTGGTCATCAGCCCGAAGACGTGCGACAGCGGCAGCGGGACCAGCACCCCGGTCGTGCCGGAGGTCTCCAGCACCTGCGCGCGGGCGGCGCTCTGCTCGACCAGGCCGGCGTGCCCGAGCATCACGCCCTTGGCCCGACCGGTGGTTCCGCCGGTGTAGAGCAGCGCCGCCAGGTCCGTCCCGTTCCGCGGCACGATCGGCAGCGGCTCGCCGTCGGCCAGCGCCTCGTAGGAGGGGGTGCCCGCGACCACGACGTGAACGGGCAGGCCCCGGGCGGCGGTCTGCGCGAGGACCAGCCGGTCGTCGGAGACCACGAGAACGACCGCGCCGCTGTCGAGCAGGACGTGGCGCAGCTCGTCGGCCGTGATGGCCGCGATCAGCGGGGTGACCGCTGCGCCGGCGCGCCAGGCGGCCAGGTAGGTGAGCACGACTTCGGGGCGGTTGGTCATGACGACGACCACGCGCTCGCCCGGCCCGGCTCCCAGCCCGGTGAGCCCGCGGGCGAGCCGCGAGGAGCGGTCCAGCAGCTGGCCGGCGGTGTGCTCCGCTCCTTCGAACACCAGCGCCACCTCGTCCGGACGGCGGGAGAGGGACTGTTCCGCGAGCACGGCGAGCGAGGGCTGCATGGCCGCGGACGCTAGCCGCGCCCGGCCTGTCCCGTACGTCCGGCTCGGCATGGCGCCCCGCCCGACGCCGCCGGCGGGGTTACGGTCGCTGCGGCCGTCTTCCCCCGGCTGCCCCTCTCGGAAGTGCTGTGGTCGTGCGCCTGGTCCCTGTCGCCCTGTCCGTGATCGTCGTCCCGCTCGCCCTCGTGGCGCCCGTGGCCACGTCCCCGTCGCCTGCTCCCGAGCCCGTTCCGGTGCAGCTCCACGTGCTGCCGCTGCCGGCCGCGGCGCCGGCCGGTGGCGCCCTGGCCACCGGTGCCCGGGTGGTCCTGCCGGCGCGCAGGACCGAGCCGTTCTCGGTCGTCGGCGTGACGTGGCGCCCGTCCGCGACCGCGCCGGACCTCGAGGTGCAGGTGCGCACCCGGGCGCTGGATGGCACCTGGCGCGGCTGGCAGGACCTGCACGGCCAGACGTTCGACGCCCCCGACGAGCGCACCGCCGACACCGCGGACGCGGCGCCGGAGCGCGCCGGCACCGCGCCGTTCTACGCCGGCCCGTCCGACGGCCTGGAGGTGCGCGTCGAGGTGGCGTCCGGCCCGGTGCCCGCCGACCTGCGTGCGGACCTGGTCGACCCGGGCGCGTCCCCCGCCGACGCCGCTGTCGTCCGCGACCTGCCGGCGGACACCGCCGAGGCCTCCGCCGGTCTGCCGGCGATCGTCACGCGCGCCGAGTGGGGCGCCGACGAGTCGATGAAGAAGTGCGTCGCCGGCTACACCGGCACGCCGAAGGTCGCCTTCGTGCACCACACGGCCAGCACCAACAACTACTCGCAGGCCGAGGCGCCGGCCGCGGTGCGCGGCTTCTACGCCTACCACGTGAAGAGCAACGGCTGGTGCGACCTCGGTTACAACTTCCTGGTCGACCGCTTCGGCACGCTGTACGAGGGCCGGTTCGGCGGCATCGACCGGGCGGTCCTGGGTGCCCACACCGGGGGCTTCAACGCCAACAGTTTCGGCACCTCGATGATCGGCACCTTCGCGACCGTCTCGCCGCCCGAGGTGATGCTGCAGAGCCTGCGCCGCCTGCTGGCGTGGAAGCTCGGGACCAGCTGGGCGGACCCGCGGGCGACCGCCACGCTGACGTCGGCCTCGACCAGTGGCTCGCGCTATCCCGCCGGCACGGCGCACGACTTCGACGTCGTCAGCGGCCACCGCGACGCGGTCAACACCTCCTGCCCCGGCGATCTCGGCTACGCCGAGCTGACGCGGCTGCGTGAGGACGTGCGCGCGGTCATGGGCGCTGGCCTGGTCCGGCCCGCGGCGGTGCCGACGAGCACCCGGGTCGCGGGGACACCGGTCGCGGTGTCCAGCGGCCTGCTCACCCCGACGACCTGGAAGCTGACGGCCACCTCGGTCGCCACCGGCCTCGCCGTGCGCACCCTCGGCGGGGGCGCGCAGGACCGGATCGAGACGGTGTGGGACCTCCGGGACGACGCCGGGGTTCCGGTTCCCGCGGGCAGCTACCGGCTGTCGCTGACCGGCGCCCAGGGCGACGACGCGGTCCACCCGTGGTCGACGACCGTGAGCATCACGGACCCGGACGCCGGGGCCAGCCCGTCGCCCAGCCCGGCGCCCTCTCCGACGGTGAGCGAGGCGCCGTTGCCGGCGGAGCCGTCGCCCTCGGCGTCGGCCAGCCGACCCGCGTCGCCGGCTCCCTCGCGGGCACCGGCTCCCTCGCCGACCCGGGCGACGACGACGACCGGCGGCGCCAGTGGCGGGTCGACCTTCGTGGCCGTCACCCCGGCCCGCGTGCTCGACACCCGCGACGGCACCGGCGGCCGCCGCACGCCGCTCGGGGGCGAGCAGGTGCTCGAGCTGCGCCTCGCCGGCGTCGGCGACGTGCCCGCCGGAGCGACGGCGGTGGCGCTCAACCTGACCGGCACGCGTCCCTCGTCGGGCACGCACCTCACGGTCTGGCCGACCGGGGCGAACCGGCCGGACACCGCGGTGCTCAACCTGCGCCCCGGCGCGACGGCGGCCTCCCTCGTGGTCGCCGGGGTCGGCAGCGGGGGCACCACGTCGATCCGCAACCTGGCGGGGACCGTGGACCTGATCGGTGACGTCGTCGGCTACTGGACGCGCGGCGCCGGTGCGGCGTACGCACCGGTGACGCCGGCCCGCGTCCTGGACACGCGCAGCGGCTCCGGCGGCGGTGCTCTCGAGGACCAGCAGAGCCGTCGCCTGCAGGTGACGGGGCGGGCCGGTGTCCCGGCCGGCGCCACCGCGGTCGTCCTGAACGTCACGGCGGTCGATCCGGCGCGCGCCGGCTACCTGACCGTGAGCCCCGCGTCCGGCACCCGGCCGGGCACGTCCAGCGTCAACTTCACGGCCGGTCAGACGGTGCCCAACCGGGTGCTCACCGGCCTGTCGTCCGACGGCGTCATCGAGATCTTCGCCGCCGGTGGCGCGCACGTGCTCGTCGATGTCGTCGGCTGGTACGGGGCCGGCGGCCGCTCCTCGTACACGTCGCTGACGCCGGCGCGCCTGGTCGACAGCCGCGACGGAACGGGCACGCCGCAGGGCAAGTTCGGCGCCGGCGTGACGCGCGACCTGCAGGCGACCGGACGGCTCGGCGTGCCCGCCGGGGCCACCGCGGTGGTGCTGTCGCTGACGGCGACCGGGCCGACGGCGGCGTCCACGTTCATCACGGCGTTCCCGGACGGGACGGCCCGTGCGCAGACGTCGGACCTCAACCTGCTGCAGGGGGAGACCAGATCCAACCTGGCCATCGTCCCGCTGTCGTCGGCCGGACGGTTCTCCCTCTACAACGCGGCCGGCGCGTCGCACGTCATCGCCGACGTGCTGGGCTACTACTCCAAGTGACTAGGGAAAAACCGCCTCTACCACATGCCCCGTTCTGATTGACAGGCGCCTGCCAGCGGCGGAGATTTTCGACGACAGAGCTTGTCGTCGTGCGCATCGCTGCGGCAGGCAGGTGTGCCAGTCGCAGGGGGGCGAAGATGGCAGATTCCATGGCAGTGGTCGACCGGATGTACGAGTGCTTCGGCAAGGGCGACATGGATTCGCTCAAGGCGGAGGTGTTCTCCGAGGACATCGTCTGGGTCCTTCCCGGACACCACCCGCTGTCGGGGGCGAAGAACGGTGCGGACGAGGTGATCGCGTTCTTCGGCGCCCTCATGGGCAGCGGTGTGAAGGTCGACAACATCTCCTTCGGCACCATCGGTGACGACCGGGTGGTCGAGAACCACACCGGCCACGGCACGGTGAACGGGAGGGACTACACCTTCCCGACCTGCAGCGTCTACACGATCGCGGACAACCGGATCAGGCACGTGCAGGTGTACACCGCGGACCAGCACGGCGTGGACGACTACTTCTGGCAGGCCAACGCCCTGAAGTCGATCCCGGACCGCCTGGCCTGACCACCGGGGCGCCCACGCGCCCGCACGCGGCGAGGGGTGCGCACGTGCCGCGGACGACGTCGTCCGCCGGCCCGCAGGGCGCACCCCTCTTCGCCGTTGCCGCGCGCGACACCGCCGCGCGCCGCCTGCCTTTTCGACCTGCCCGCGACAGGAGCACGCTCATGCCCGCAGACGACGACACCGTCGCCAAAGCCCACCTGCTCGACCGCATCTACGCCTCGACGTCCGCGGTCGAGATCGCCAACAAGGCCGTCATCTCCCGCTACGTCGAGGCGACCAACCAGGGCGAGCTCGACGTCCTCGACGAGCTGGTCGTCGAGGACTACGTCGAGCACGACCCGGTACCCGGCCAGAAGCCGGGACGAGCGGGCCTCAAGGAGGCCTACACGATGTTCAACTCCCCGTTCCCGGACCTGCGGTTCGTCTTCGACGACGTCATCGCCGAGGGCGACATGGTTGTCGGCCGCGGGGTCATCTCGGGAACGCACGAGGGCGAGTTCTTCGGCGTGCCGGCCACCGGCAAGAAGGTGCACTGGACCGGCACGCGGCTGTTCCGGCTGCGCGACCTCAAGGTCGTCGAGGGCTGGGTGAACATCGACATGATGAGCCTGATGCAGCAGATGGGCGTCGTGCCGGCCCCGCCCGGTCCGGACGCGTCCTCGTTGCCGGCGCCGCCGTACCTCACCGGCAAGGCGTCCAGCGTCGAGGCCAACCGCGCGCTGATGACGCGGTTCATCGACGAGGTCTGGAACAAGGGGAATCTCGACGTCGCCGACGAGCTGTTCCACCCCGAGGCCAGCAGCCCGAGTGCGCCCGGCCTGCCGCCGGGCCCGGAGGGCGTCAAGATGGTCGCCACCATGTTCCGGAGCGCCTTTCCCGACTACTGGATGGCGATCGACCACATGGTCGGGGAGCCGGACCGCGTCGCGGCGCGGTTCCGCCAGGGGGGCACGCACCGGGGCGAGCTGTTCGGCATCGCGGCGACCGGTCGGCAGGCCGAGTGGACCGAGACGGGCATCCTGCGCATCGCCGACGGCCAGGTCGTGCAGAGCTGGTACGACGTGGACATGATGGGCATGATGCAGCAGCTCGGTATCGGAGGCTGACGCCGTGACGGCGACTCCGACCGCACCGCCGCACGGTCCGCCCGGCAGCGCCGGGGCGCTGATCCCGCCGCCGGGACGGCCGGCCAGGCAGGGCCTCAGCGACCGGCTGCTCTACCGGTGGGGCGTGCCTGCCGGCGTGGTCGGCTCGCTGGTCGCCTTCCCGTTCGTGGCGTTCCACCCGCACCTGCCGCCGGGCAACGCGCAGGGCGTCCTGGAGACCGTCCGTGACTTCGGCCCCTGGCTCGTGCTGCACCTCGGGCTGATCGTCGTGCTGATGCTGATCCTGCTGGCGCTGGCGGCGTTCTCGCGCTCCATCCGGTCCGACGAGCGCACGTCCGGCATCGCCACGCTGGCGCTCGTCATCGCCACCTTCGGCACCCTGTTCGCGATCCTGGGGCAGGGCGTCGACGGCGTCGGCCTGAAGGTGGCCACCGACGTGTGGGAGGGCTCGGCGGCGGACGACAAGCACATCGCCGTGCTCATGGGCGCCGGCGTGATGGGCGTCGCCACCGGAATCTTCCTCATGGTGCTGTTCTTCTACTTCGGCGCGACGTCACTGGCGTACGGGGTCGCGTTCGCGGTCAGCCGGGAGTACCCCGGCTGGCTCGCTGCCCTCGCCCTGCTCGGCGGCACGCTGGGCCTGGCCGGTGCCCTGCTCACGTACTTCGACGACTTCAGCGATCCCGTCTACTACGGGCTGTTCATCCCGTCAGCGGTGATCCTGCTGCTCTGGGTGTTCGCCGGGTCGCTGCTCCTGCGCCGCCGTGAGCTGAGGCATCCGCACCAGGCGGCCTGACCCGCCCCACCTCGGCGTGCGGCCGGTCCGGAATCCACAGCGACAAGGGGCCCCACCGGCAACGTGCCGGTGGGGCCCCCTTCGCGCGGTCAGGGATGCGCCGGTGCGGGCAGGGCGCCGATCTGGGTCAGCAGACCCATGAGGTCGGGCAGCCCCCAGTGCTCCTTGATCCGGCCGTTCTCGTAGCGGTTGATACCGAAGGCCGCCCAGGTGGCGTGCCTGCCGCTGGCCGGCGCCCCCATGAAGGGACCCTCGTTGGTCCCTTCGCCGATGACGTACGTGCAGAGCTTGTCGCCCTCGGCCACCAGGTCGGTCACGGTGAACACGACGTCGGGGAACGCGGTCCGGAACATGTGGAAGACCATCTTGATGGTCTCCACCCCGGGCGGCGCGCCGGGCGGCGCGCTGTGCTCGGTGTAGTCCGGCGCGAAGAACTCGTCGACGCCGTCGATGTTTCCCTTGTTGAGCTCCGCGACGAACGCGCGGTAACGCTCCTTGTTCAGCTCCTCGGTCGTCTGCGTGAGCACGTCCGACCCCCTCCGGTCGCGTGGATGTGGCTGTGCGGGTGGTCAGCCGCCGGGCAGCAGGCCGGTCTGCTGGAACAGCGTCAGCGTGTCCATGGCGACCCAGCGCTCGACGACGCGACCTGCGGACACCCGGACGAAGTCGGTCGCCGCCCAGGTCACCGTCCTGCCGGTCGGCGCGGCGCCGTAGAGCTCGCCGGCGTGCGTTCCGCTGAGCAGGTAGTGCCCCAGGACCGCATCGCCCTCGCAGACCATGGTGTCGCGCTCCAGGGACACCGCGAGGTCGGGAAAGGCGGTGCGCAGCGCCTGCGCCGCCGCCTGCGCGCCGGCCCAGTCGGTGGAGCCCAGGGACGGGTGGTGGTCGCGGAAGGCGCCGGCATCGACGAGCGTCTCCGCCGCCGACGTGTCGCCGGACGCCAGCGCCTGGACGAGCGACGCCAGCAACGCCTTGTGGTCGGCCGGGTCACCCGCCTGCTCGCCGGCGGTCGACTGCGCCGGCCCCCACTGCGCCGGCCCCCACTGCGCCGACAGGCCAGCGCTCACCGCGCCCGGACCCGCTGCCGGCAGGGCGCCGAGCTGCTGCATCATGCCGACCATGTCGAGCTCGCCCCAGCCCTCGACCACCTGGCCGTCCTTGACCCGGTCCAGGCCGATCGACGTCACGTCGACCTGCCTGCCGGTCGGCGGGATCCCGTAGAACTCGCCGGTGTGGGTGCCGTGCCAGGTGTTGCGGATGCCCACCAGGTCGCCCTCGACGATGAGGTCGTCGACGGTCATGCGGCCGTCCGGAAAGGCCGTCCGCCAGGTCCTGATGAGCTCGACCAGGCCGGCCGGTCCCATGCCGACCTCCTGACCGCCGGCTCCGTGCACGGTCATCACCGGCGCGATGAGCTCGTCGGCCAGCTCGTAGCGGCCGCCCGACCAGCCCTCGTCGTTCCAGCGCCGGATGACCGCCTTCGCCTGCTCGGGCGTCGTCACGAGACCCGCCCGGACTACGCGACCGCGACCGCGCCCGTGGCCCACTGGGCCTGGGCGCGCTGGCTGGCGCTGTCCGTGCCGCCCGCGGGACCTGCCGGCGACCCGGCGCCGGCACTGGCCGCGGCTGGTGAGGACTCCACGAACTGCCGCATCTGCGCGTTGGCCACCTCGTGCATGTGGGCGTACTCCTGCCCGTAGAGGAACGGCAGGTCCGGCAGCGGCCTGCCGGCGAGCGACCACTCGTAGACCGGCGTCTCCTGAATGAGGCAGTACGTGTACGGGCGGGCGAGCTCACCGACGACGGAGATGAAGGTGTCGGTCATCTTCCGCAGCAGCTCGCGCTTCTGCTCGTCGCTCTGCAGGACGACGCCCTTGATGGTCTGAACCGTGATGATCGGCATGTCTGCGTGTCCCCCTAGGACCAGAACTCGTCGTACTCCGCCGTGCCGTTGCCGAAGATGCCGCCCTTGCCGGCGATCACCTTGCCGTCGCGCCAGCGCAGGACGTGCGCGACGTCGATGTTCAGCTGCCTGGACGGCTCACCGGCCCGCGTCCCCTGGTTGTTCGTGACGTCGCACGAGTAGTCGTCGTTGCACATGACGGTGATCTGCTCCATGTGGAAGCTGCCACCGCTGAGCTCGCCGACCCGACCCATGAAGGCGAGGAACTCCCCGCGGCCGTGCTTCCAGCCGGAGAGCTGGTTGGCGCCGGGCACCTGCCACACCATGTCCTCGTCCCAGTAGTCGGGAATGAGGTCCATGTCGCCGGAGGACAGCACCTTGTAGGCGTTGCGGACATGGTCGGGTGTCACGTGGCTGGACATGAGACGGATCCCCCCGGATACGACGGTCGGCCAACGGCCAGCTGACGTACGGGAGGAGTGCCCTCCCCGAAGGCTGGCCACGGCCTTCCTAACACCGGTCAGGTGGGGCCGAGTAGGGCCCGTTGTGACTAATGACGGCGCACTGGTTGACGAGCATCCTGGTCCCGTGCAGGTGTCGTGGCTCCGGCGATCCGCCCGGCCCCCCGGTGGCCCGTGGCGGTCCTGAACGAGGCGGCCCGGGCCCTCATCTCCACCGGCCCGCTGGC
The DNA here is from genome assembly GCA_025965755.1 of Frankiales bacterium. Lineage (GTDB taxonomy): Bacteria > Actinomycetota > Actinomycetes > Mycobacteriales > SCTD01 > RYN-170. The sequence goes on from JAOPWI010000349.1 coordinate 10,663, forward strand.
CCACCTCGTGACCCTGGGCGCGGACGGGGCGCCGAGCGTGGCCGTCGTCTGGATGGGGCTGGAGGGCGACGAGCTCGTCGCGGGCCACCTGTTCCCGGACCAGCAGAAGCTGCGCAACATCCGGCGTGACCCGCGGGTCGCCGTCTCCTTCGAGGCCTCCTCCCAGAGCTGGGGGATGCGCCACTACCTCGTGGTCCACGGGACCGCGCGCATCACCGAGGGCGGGGCGCCCGAGCTGCTGTCCCACCTGGCGCAGACCTACCTCGGCGCGGGCGCCACGTTCCCGCCGATGCCCGACCCGCCGCCGGGTTTCATCACGCACGTCCTCGTCGAGCGCGTCGGCGGCAACGGTCCCTGGAAGGACTGACGCGGCTCAGGGCAGCAGCAGCGCGCTGTCCCCGAACTCGTGCCACAGGTAACCGTGGGCGAGCGCCTCGTCGTACGCGCGCGCGACCAGGGCCGGCCCCGCCACCGCCTGCAGCAGCAGCAGGTGTGACGCGCCGGGGGCGTGCCAGCCGGTCACCAGCCCGTCCACGATCCGGGCGGGCCGGTCCGGGCCGAGAGCGAGTCCGGTCCATCCCTGCGCCGCCCGGACCACCCGGTCCGGACCGGCCGCGGACTCGAGCGCACGGGTGACCGTGGTGCCGACCGCGACGACCCGGCCGCCGGCCGACCGCGTCGCGTTGACCAGTGCGGCCGTCGGCGCCGGCACGGCGAACCGCTCCGGCGGGGGCGGCTCACCGTCCTGCGCGGAGGACAGGCCGGTGTGCAGCGTGACCGGCGCGACGGCCACGCCGCGGACGACGAGCCGGGTGACCAGCTCATGGGTGAACGGCCGGCCGGCGCTGGCCATCTCGGCGCTGCCCGGCTCGCTGGCGAACACCGTCTGGTAGTCCGACAGAGGGTGGCGCCCCGGCACGTACCCGTACGTCACCGGGTGGCCGTAGCGCCCGAGGTAGTCGGGCAGGGTGCCCTCCAGCTCCGGCCGCGCCCGCCACAGGTGCGGGGAGTACGGGGCCAGCAGGCGCAGCGTCACGCCTGCGGGAAGGCGCACGACCTGGCCCCCGCGGGCGTCCCGCACCGGCCCGCGGGCGTTCACCGGTGGGCGCAGCTCGACGACCCAGGTGCCGTCGTCCAGCGCCGTGGCGACGTGGACCGTGACCGGTCCGAGCCCCGCCCGGTCCCCGGGTAACGCGGCGGGCAGGGTGGCGGAGGTGTTCACCACGACCAGGTCACCCGGGCGCAGGTGGTCCGGCAGGTCGCGGAACCTCGCGTGCGCGCTGTCCTGAGCTGACGCGACCAGCAGGCGCACCTCGTCGCGGGCCAGCCCCCGGCGCTCCGGCGGCTCGCTGGCCTCCAGGCCGGCGGGCAGGACGAAGTCGACGGCCGCGGTCACGCCGGCACCGCCAGCAGCTCCGAGGCGCGGTAGCGGCCGCTCCCGGGCCGCTCGTCCAGCAGGCGCAGCAGCGCCGGGACGACGGTCTCCGGCAGCGGCCGGTCGCTGATGTCCTCTCCGGGAAACGCCTCCTGGTGCAGGGCGGTGCGCATGTCGCCGGGGTCGAGGGCGTACGCCCTGAGCTGCTCCTCCTCCGCGCCGAGCACTGCGGTCAGCTGGTCGAGCGCCGCCTTGGACGACCCGTAGGCGCCCCACGTCGGGTAGGGCTCCACCGCGGCGTCCGAGCTGACGTTGACCACGGTGCCGCGGCTCTGCCGCAGCAGCGGCAGGAGGTGCTGCACGAGGGACAGCGGGGCGAGGACGTTGACCTCGTACGCCCGGCGGACCTCGTCCAGCGGCGTGCGTTCGAGCAACGGCAGCGGTGACGGGCCCAGCGTGCTGGCGTTGTTGAGCAGCAGGTCCAGCGAGCCGAGCGCGCGCACGGCGGCCACCAGGCGCGCCCGGTGGCCGGGGTCGGTCACGTCGCCGGGCAGCACCAGGGCGCCCGGCAGGTGCCCCGCTCTGTCGGCCAGCGCCTGGGCATCGCGCCCGTCCAGCACCAGCCGCCAGCCGCGCGCTGCGAGCGCCTCGGCCGCTGCGGCCCCGAAACCGCGCGAGCCTCCGGTGATGAGCGCTGTGTTCATGTTCGGTCTCCCGTCGACGTCATGCGGCTAGCGTTCACGTTGAAGTCAGCTTCACGTCAAGGAGTCGGTATGCGCGACGACGATCTGCTCACGGTGGGGGAGCTGGCCGCGCGCAGCGGGTTCGCGGCCAGCGCGCTGCGCTACTACGAGCGGCTGGGCCTCATCGAGGCGTCCCGCACCGCGGGCGGCCAGCGGCGGTACGTGCGGGCGACGCTGCGCCGGCTGTCGTTCATCCGGGCGGCGCGCAACGTCGGGCTCAGCCTGGACGAGGTGGCCGCTGCGCTGTCCACGCTGCCCGGCGGGCGCAACCCGACCCGGGCCGACTGGACCCGGCTGTCGAGGACGTGGCGCGCGCGCCTGGACCAGCAGATCGACGCCCTCACGGCGCTGCGCGACGGGCTCGACCAGTGCATCGGCTGCGGCTGCCTGTCGCTGCGGCGGTGCGCGCTGTCCAATCCCGGCGATGTCGCGGCCTCGGCCGGCCCCGGCGCCGTCTACCTGCCTCGAGGCCTCCGGGTGGCCGCCGACGGGGGCCGGTGAGACCGGCGTGCAAGGCTGCCGGCGCGGGCCCGCCCCGTACCGCGTGCGCCGCCGACGGCGCGCGCCCGACCACGAGGGGAGACGCCCGATGAGCGTCCAGCTGACGAAGGACTCGATCGACCTGGGGATCGTGGCCCGCGACCCCGCGGCCTGCCTGACGTTCTACCGGGACGTGCTCGGGTTCGAGGATCTCGGCGAGTCGCCGATGCCGGGTGGCACCATGCACCGCCTGCTCTGCGGCACCAGCATGATCAAGATCGTCAACCTGCGGCGAGCGCCCGAGGCGTCCGCCCCGCCCGGCGGCCTGGGTGGCGCGACCGGCTACCGCTACTGGACCATCTCGGTGTCCAACCTGCGCGACGTCGTCGCGGCGGCCGAGCAGGCGGGTCGGCCGGTCATGGTGCCGCCGACCGAGATCCGGCCGGGCGTCACCATCGCGATGCTCGAGGACCCGGACGGCAACTGGGTGGAGCTGCTCGAGACCTCCTGACAGGCGGGTCCGGCTGAGCCGGGTCTGGCCTGCTCGCGCGAGCCGGACAGCCGGACAGCCGGGCCCGGCGTCCGCCCCGCCGGGGTCAGAGCCCGGACAGCCGGAGCACCTTCCCGGTGATCGTGACCACGTACGCCGCTTTTCCGATGAACTCGAACGTCGTCGGGCGGTCCAGCCCGGACACGACGCTACGGAAGTGGCCGTGGCGGTCGGCCAGCATCAAGGCGCCAGTGTCCGGGGCCGCCGGAAAGCCTTCCTTGCCCTCCTGCCCCTCGTACGGCCAGTCGCCCTGGGCGAGCCCGTACAGGGCGTGCCGCGGACCGACCTCGACGTCGACGAGCAGCGGGGCGCCCGAGGCGAGGAGCACGGCGCGACCGCCCGCGCGCGGGAGCGCCATGACCCGGCCGGTCTCCGGCATGTGCGGCACCGGTCCCGCCTGGCCGACGAGGACAGTGCCGCCGACACGCTCCAGTCCCGTCGGCACGATGTTCTCGGCGAAGTCGTGGAACACGCTGATGGTGCCGTCGACCCGCACCTGCAGGACCCGGTTGTGGTGCCCGTCGGTGACGAGAACTCCGCCCCGGTAGGGCTCCATGGCGTACGTGTAGCCGCCCGGGACGAAGATCTCCGAGTTGGCCGGCGGGTGATCCTCGCTCCAGGTGAACAGGTCGGCGATCAGCGTTGCGCGGGTCTTGCCGCTGCCGACGCGGTCGAGCCGGTAGACCCCCTCGGCCGCCGGGGCGTTGGTCGACCCGATCAGCTTGGTCCAGAACTCGCTCACGCCGGTGACCAGCACGTAGGCGGTCCGGTTCAGGAAGGCGATGTCGACCACGCCGCCACCGACCACGCCCGCGATCTGCGGGGGCAGGCCGTCGGCGTAGGTCGTCACCGTCGCGCGCAACGGGTCGATCCGCCGGATCCGACCGCCGGTGCTGTCGGTGACGTACAGGGCTCCGTCCGGGCCGACGGTGCTGCCCGAGCCGCAGACGTCGTCGGTGCAGGGACCGTCCACGAACGAGGCCAGTACGGTCACTCGCGGCGTGCCGGATGCCCCCGGCGCCGCTCCGGCGACGCCGGGCGCGACCAGCGCCACCATCAGCGTGACGGCCCAGCCCAGTCTGGTGAGCAACGACATGTCCGTCTACCTCCCGGTTTCGACGGCGGCCGGCAGCTGACCGTCGATGCGCCTTCGTCGGTTCAGGACACGTCTGACGGGGCGCCCTGGCCGACCGTTCGGCGGCTCGGGAACCTCCGGACGTCACCCCTGCCGCAGCTCCACCGTGCACTGCAGGGCTGCCTTTCGTGAACCACTCACAAGAACTACCGCGGGCCGTCGTCCCCGCGTCACGATCGCCCGGTTCGGGGGGCTGCCTGATGTGCCCTCGGCTGGTGACCTTCGCCCCCGCCGTCGAGATGGCCCCCCGCGCCCGCGGGGGCTATCTTGCGTAGGGATCGGCCGCACGTTTGGCAGTTCTTTCGACCTCTGGATGGGCCCAGGTCCCGGGCTGCTAGCTCAACTGGCAGAGCAGCGGACTTTTAATCCGCGGGTTCAGGGTTCGATCCCCTGGCGGCCCACCCCGTCTGACCTGGGCGTCCCGTTGCCCGCGGGCACCGGCCTCGGTCGTGCGTCCGCGTACGGGCACCGTGGTGGCCGGTGTGGCCTCCCCGTTCACGCACCGGTCAGTGGGTGTCCTTGCGGTACAGCACCACGGTGCCCGCGAGGAGTGCGACAGCGGCGACACCGCCGAAGACGAGGGCGTCCTGGGTGCGGCTGAGAGCGACGGCGAGCGTCTGCGGGGTGGTGGTGTCCACCTCCACGCCGAGGAGCGCCCCGCCGGCGTAGAACGGCAGGAAGCGCGACACCGTCTCGGGCAGAAAGGCCCAGAGCAGGTTCTCGACGACCAGCCACCACACGAGCAGCCCGCTGACGGCGGCGGCGCTGTGCCGGACGAGCAGGCCGATGCCCAGGCCGAGAACGGACGCGAGCACGGTGAACAGCAGGGCCCACGCGGCGGTCCCGGCGATGCTCCCGGTGTCGCCGGAATCCAGGCCGCCCAGGAGTGCTCCGGCCGTCCCGGCAACCATGCCGATGGTCCCGAGCGCGAGCCCGATCCGGACCGACATGACGGTCTTGGCCGCGACCAGCACCCACCGTGCCGGTTGCGCGGTCAGAGCCGTGGCCAGGGTCCCGTGCTGCACCTCGGAGGTGACCGTGAGGATCGACGTGATGGCGGCCAGCACCGCGGTCAGGAAGGTCGAGTAGACGAAGACGTCGGAGACGACCAGCACCTCGTCCTTGACCAGCGCCGCGGTCGCCCAGGTGGCGAAGACGCCGATCAGTGCGGTCAGCACGGCGATGGCCGTGTTCGAGCGCAGGCTCGTCAGCTTGAGGTACTCGCTGTGCAGCACGGCCGGGAAGGCAGCGACGCCGTCGCGGCGGGCCCGGACGGTCCGCTGACGGAGCTGGCCGGTGGATGCGGCACGCGGGTGCGGGCCGGGTCGGGTTGTCGGGGAGGTGGCGGTCGTCATCAGGTGTCCTCTGTCGGTAGGCGTGGCGTGGGCGATGCGGGCAGACGTTCAGGCGGAGGCGAACTCGGCGGAGCTCGCGGTGAGGTCGAGCAGGCTGTCCTCGAGCGAGCGGGACGTCTCGGACAGCTCGAGGAGCTCGATGTCGTGGCGGCGGGCGAGAGCCGAGACGGCCCGGCGGTCGCTGCCGTGCACCAGGAGCTGGCCACCGCTGGCCTGCACGACGAGCCCGGTGGCGGTCAGCTGGTGGGTGAGCGGGCCGAGCTGCCCCGGGTGAACGGGCTCGACGACGACGACCTTGGCGTTGCGCGCGGTGATGGCCGCGACAGGCTCGGCCGCGAGCAGCCTGCCGGCGCCGACGACGACGAGATCGTCAGCGAACATGGCCAGCTCGCCGATCAGATGGCTGGAGACGAAGACGCTGCCGCCCTGCCGGGCGAAGCCGGTCAGGTAGGTGCGGAGCCAGCGGATGCCGTCGGGGTCCAGGCCGTTGGACGGCTCGTCGAGCAGCAGCACGCGGGGCTCGCCGAGCAGCGCGCCGGCCAGGGCGAGTCGCTGGCGCATGCCGAGCGAGAAGGCGCCGGCCCGCTGGTCGGCCGCGGTCTCCAGGCCGACCTCGGCCAGGACCGTCGACACCCGGTCCATCGACACGCGGCTGAGGGCGGCCGTGGCCCGCAGATGCTGCCGGGCGGTCCGGCCGGGGTGCATGCAGCGGGCGTCCAGGACGGACCCGACGACGCGGGCGGGGTAACGCAGGTCGGTGTACGCGACGCCGTCGTAGGTCACCCGTCCCTCGTCGGGGCGGGTCAGCCCGACCATCATCCGCATCGTGGTGCTCTTGCCTGCCCCGTTGGGGCCGACGAAGCCGGTGACGCGGCCGGCGGCGACGTCGAAGGTGAGGTCGTCGACGGCGATCCGGGCGCCGTAGCTCTTGCGGAGGTGCGTCACGCTGATCATGGGTGGGCTCCAGTGCTCGGGTCGGGCTGGCTGTCGGTGGAGGGGGCGGGGCGTAGCGGCGGGGCGGCCGGACCGAGCGACACGAGCTCGATCCCGACGGAGGTCAGGTGCGCGAGCACCCCGTGCAGGTGGCACGGGTCGGTGACGCGGCCGACCAGCCGGGTCGTGCCGGCGCGCGCGTGGTCGACGGTGAAGTCGTCGAGCAGCGGGCGCAGGAGCCGGGCGCTCACCCGTCCCCGCAGCACGAGCTCGTACGCGGTCGGATCGGTCATGAGCGCACTGTCCGTGCGGTGCAGGGGAGACCGCCTCACCCGCTGGCGGATCTCACCTGGGTGAGATCGGGCGCCGGGGCCCGTACGGTCGGGGCGTGACCGCAGCGGTGCACAGCCTGGCGGCGACCAAGCTGCAGCCGCCGGCCGTGCCGGCCGGGCTGGTCCACCGCTTCGCGCTGGAGGCCGCGCTCGACGCGGGCGTGGACGGGGCAGCTCGGCTGGTGCTGGTCAGCGCCACGGCCGGCTCCGGCAAGTCCACGCTGCTGGCCGGGTGGCTCGCCGGCCGCGGCGGAGCCTCCGCCTGGCTGCAGGCCGAGCCCAGCGACAGCGACCCTGCCCGCTTCTGGGCCCACCTGCTGCAGGCCCTCAGCCAGGCGTCGCCCGCACTGCCGGCGAACCTGGCGGTCGTCGTCGCCGGGTCGGCCGGGGACGAGCTCGTCGTCGTCACGGCCCTGGTCAACGCCGTGGCCGACCTGACCGAGCCGGTCGTGCTCGTGGTGGACGACTACCACGTCATCGACAGCGTCGCGGTGCACCGCGGTGTGGAGCGGCTGGTCGACCTCGCTCCGCCGCAGCTGCGCCTGGTGCTCGCGAGCCGGATGGATCCGCCCTTTCGGCTGGGCCGGCTGCGGGTCCGTCAGCAGCTCGTCGAGCTGCGCGACGCCGACCTGCGGTTTGCCGTCGAGGATGCGCCGGCGCTGCTCGGCCCGGCCGGGCGCGGGCTGGACGCCGACGGGGTGCGGGCGCTGCACCTGCGCACCGAGGGCTGGGCCGCCGGGCTGGTGCTGGCCGGCCTGTCGCTGCGCCGGGCCGCCAGCGTGGAGCAGTTCCTGGCCGGCTTCGCCGGTGACGACTCCCTGGTCGTGGAGTACCTGCGCGACGAGTTCCTCGCCAGCCTGGACGCCGTGGACCGGCAGCGCATGCTGGAGACGTCGGTGCTCGACCAGCTCGACGGTGCGCTGGTCGAGGCCGTGACGGGCTCGACCGGCGGGGCCGAGTGGCTGCGACGCACCGCTGCGGCCAACCAGCTGCTGATCTCCCTGGACCGGACCGGCAGCTGGTACCGCTACCACCACCTGCTGCGGGACCTGCTGCGGCTGGAGGCGGGCCGGGTGCTGGGAGACCGGCTCCCGGAGCTGCACGCCCGGGCGGCCGCGACGTTCGCGGCGAGCGGTGATCACGCGCGAGCCGTCGAGCACTACCTGGCCGCGGGACAGGCCCCTGCCGCGGCGCAGCTGATGCTGCCGTACGGGCAACGGCTGCTGCGAGACGGCCAGGTGGAGTCGCTTCGCGGGCTGCTCGACCGCCTCGGGCCTCTGACCGGCGAGCTGGCCTGGTGCGCCCTGCTCTACGGGTGGTGCGAGTACCTGTCGGGACGCTTCGACAGCGCCTCCACCTGGATCGACACCACGCTCGCGGTGGCCCCCGCCGGCTTCGATGCGGTGATCGCCAGCTCTCTGCGCATCAACGTGAGCATCGGCCGGGGCGACGTCGGAGTCGCCCTGGCCGATGCGGTGGCCGTCGACCGGGCGGGGGTGCTGGAGGCCCACAGCTGCGATCTCGGGAACGCCACCGGCGTCGCCTACCTGTGGGCAGGCCGCGGGCAGGACGCCCGCCGGGTGCTGCGCCTGACCGCGGGCCGGGCAGCCGCCGAGGACTTCCCGACCGCTCAGGCGATCGCGCTGGCGTACCTGGCCGTCGTCGAGCTCGAGGACGGCCACACCGCGGCCGCGCACGCGGCGGCGCAGGAGGCCCTCAGCACGGCTGCCGCGCTCGGCCTCGCCGAGTACCGGGGTGTCGCGCCCTCGTACGCCGTCGCCGGCCGCGTCGGCGGGAACCCGCAGGCGGCGGTGGCCGACGCCCGGCACGCGGTCGACATCGCCCGGCGGCACGGGACCAGCCTCGCGCTCGCGTACGTCCTCACGGTCTCGGCGGACACGCTGCTGGACCAGGGCGAACCCGACGGGCAGGCGCTGCTGGCCGAGGCCCGGGCGGTCCTGGACCGCTGCCCGGACCCGGGAACCGTCGGCGCCCGGCTGGCCCGCACCCAGGCGCGGCACGGACTGGCCGGCCCGGCGGGGCGCGACCCGTCCAGCTCGCCCGAGCGCCTGACCGACCGGGAGCTGGCCGTGCTCCGCTTCCTGCCGACCCCCCTGACCCAGCGGGACATCGCCGGGCAGCTGCACGTCTCGCTCAACACGGTCAAGACCCACTGCCAGGCGGTGTACCGCAAGCTCGGCGTCGCCGACCGCAAGGCCGCCGTGCAGGCGGCTCGCGACCGGCGCCTGCTCTAGGAGCCACCGCCGCGGTGCAGCCGCGCACCGGCGGCATCGCGACGGCCCGCCGCCGGAGCCC
>JAOPWI010000350.1 GCA_025965755.1 Frankiales bacterium
GGTGCAGGCCGGTGCCGAGGGGCGGGCCGGCTGCGCCGCGGTCGCGGCGCCTCCCGAGACGCTGGCGGCCGGAGCGCCGGCGGCGGCGCAGCCCGCCAGGACCACCGGCAGCAGGACCCCGGCGAGCAGGCGGGGCAGGGCCGGCGGCAGCACCGGGCCAGGCTACGTGGCAGCCCCGGGCTAGGGTCCGCGCCATGGGGCTCCTGCTGCTGGTCCGCCACGGTCAGGCGTCGTTCGGCACCGACGACTACGACCGGCTGTCGACGCTCGGCTTCGAGCAGGCGCGCCAGCTGGGCGTCCGCCTGGCCGGGCAGCTGGACGCCTCCACCCGGATCGTCGCCGGGGGGCTGCGCCGCCAGCAGGAGACCGCCCGGTCGCTGCTCGAGGGCGCGGGCCTGGACCCCTCGGCCGTCCGGACCGACCCGCGGTGGAACGAGTACGACGCGGACGACCTCGTCGCGCGGGTCCTGCTGCCCGACAGCACCGCCGACCTCACCGACCGGACGACCTTTCAGAGCGTGCTCGACGAGGCGCTGATCCGGTGGACCGCGGGCGTCCACGACGCCGACTACGCCGAGCCCTGGCCGGCCTTCTCCGGCCGGGTCGGCGCGGCCCTGGACGAGGTCGCCGCCGCGCCGGGCGTGACGGTGGTGGTCACCTCGGCGGGCACGATCGGCGCCGTCTGCACCCGGCTGCTCGACGCGCCGCCGCCGACCTGGGCGCTGTTCACCCGGGTCATGGCCAACGCCAGCCTGACCAAGGTCGTCACCGGCACGTCGGGCACCTCGCTGCTGACCGTCAACGACCACGCCCACCTCGAGCACGACCGGGCCCTCGTCACCTACCGCTAGGAGCACCTGCCTTGACCGCGCTGTTCGACCTGTCCGGCAAGACCGCCGTCGTCACCGGAGGCACCCGGGGCATCGGGCTCATGGTCGCCCGTGGCCTGCTCCAGGCGGGCTGCCGGGTCGTCATCAGCTCGCGCAAGGCCGACGCCTGCGAGCAGGCCCGCGCCGAGCTGTCCGCCCACGGCGACGTCGTCGCCATCCCGGCCGACCTGTCCCGCGAGCAGGAGTGCGTGCGCCTGGCCGAGGAGGTCGGCGTCTCCCAGCTGCACATCCTCGTGAACAACGCCGGCGCGACCTGGGGCGCCCCGCTGGAGGAGTTCCCGGCCAGCGCCTGGGACAAGGTGCTCGACCTCAACCTGAAGTCGCCGTTCTACCTGACCCGGGCCTTTCTGCCCGCGCTCACCGCGGCGGGCACCCTGGACGACCCGGCCCGGGTCATCAACATCGGCTCGATCGACGGCCTGCACGTGCCGGCGCTGCCGACGTACAGCTACTCGACCAGCAAGGCGGCGCTGCACCACCTGACGAAGGTGCTGGCCAAGGAGCTGGGCCCGCGGCACGTGACCGTCAACGCGGTGGCGCCCGGGCCGTTCGAGTCCAAGATGATGGCGGCCACGCTCGACGCGTTCGGCGACGCCATCGCGGCCGCCGCGCCGCTGGGCCGCATCGGGCGGCCGGACGACATGGCCGGCGTGGCCGTCTTCCTGGCCAGCCGCGCCGGCTCGTACATCACCGGCGCCGTCATCCCGGTCGACGGCGGCATCGCCACCACGATCTGACCCGCGGACGGGTCCGCGGCTAGCTCCGGCTGACGCGGACCATGTCCTCGCGCGGCACGACCTTGATGCGGGCCCGGGCGTGCGGCTCGCCCGAGGCGACCTCGTGGGCGTCGAGCTTCTCCCAGCCCTCCCACGTCGTGTACTGCACGCCGCGCTCCTCCAGGAACGCCGGCACCGCGGCCGGGTCGGGGTCGGCCGCGCCGGGCAGGCGGTCCAGGTCCTCGAGCAGGCTGCCGACCGTCTCGAGCGCGTCGCCCTTGGTGTGGCCGATGAGGCCGACCGGACCGCGCTTGATCCAGCCGTTGACGTAGACGCCGGGCAGCGGCCCGCCGTCCAGGCCCAGCACGCGGCCCTTGGCGTGCGGCACGACGTGGTTCGTGCTGTCCCACGGCAGACCGGGCAGCTCGGTGCTGCGGTAGCCGACGCAGCGGTAGACCGCCTGCACCGGCCAGTCCGTGAAGACGCCCGTGCCCTTGACGTTGCCGTCACCGGTCAGCTCGGTGCGCTCGGTGCGCAGGCCCTCGACCGCGTCCCCGCCGAGCACCTCCACCGGCGACTCGAAGAAGTGCAGCCACAGCTTGCGCGGGCGCTCGCCCAGGCCGTTCTCCGAGGTGCGCAGCGCGTAGCGCTCCAGCTCGCGCACGACCAGCTTGGTCTGGTTGTCGCTGTTGATCGCGGCCACGCTGCCGTCGTCGTACTCGATGTCCTCGGGGTTGACCAGGACCTCGACGTTGGGCGAGTGGTCGAGCTCGCGCAGCTCCAGCGGGGTGAACTTCGCCTGCGCCGGGCCGCGGCGGGCGAAGACGTGCACCTCCTGGACCGGCGAGGCCGCGAGGCCCGCGTAGACGTTGTCGGGGATCTCCGTGACGAGCAGCTCGTCGGCCGTCTTGGAGAGCATGCGGGCGACGTCGAGGCCCACGTTGCCCGCCCCGACGACGGCGATGCTGCGGGCCTGCAGCGGCCACTCGCGGGGCACGTCGGGGTGGCCGTCGAACCAGGAGACGAACTCCGCGCCGCCGTAGCTGCCCTGCTTGTCGATGCCGGGAACGTCCAGGTCGCGGTCCTTCTCGGCACCGGTCGTGAACACCACGGCGTCGTAGTGCCGGCGCAGGTCGTCGAGCTTGATGTCGACGCCGAACTCGACGTTGCCGAACAGGCGCACCGTCGGCCGGCTCATCACCTGGTGCAGCGCCTTGACGATGCCCTTGATGCGGGGGTGGTCCGGCGCGACGCCGTAGCGGATCAGGCCGTACGGCGCCGGCAGCTTTTCGAACAGGTCGACCGTCGACGGCGTCCCGGACTTGTGCAGGACGTCGCAGACGTAGACGCCCGCCGGTCCGGCGCCGACCACGGCGACCCGCAGCGGCCGGTCCTCAGAGAACTCACCCATGACGCGTGCAACGAGGCAGCGGCGGAAAGGGATTCCCGCCCCGCCGGGTTGTGACCGCTGTCACGTCCGCACGCCGAACGCCGTCTCGAGGTCGGCCAGCCCCTTCTCCAGCGCCGGCAGCAGGCGCTGCAGGCTCGGAACGCTGCGGCGATCGCCGGTCAGCCCGAACTGCATGTGGCCGGCATAGCTGGTCACCGTGATGTTGAGCGCCTGCCCGATCGACGGGATCGACAGCGGATAGGTGCCCTCCAGCCGGGCGCCGTTCCAGTACAGCGGCTCCTTGGGCCCCGGCACGTTGGAGATCACCAGGTTGTACGGGGCGGGCGTCAGCCGGTGCACGCCGAACAGCGTGTTGACCAGCAGCGGCGACATGACCAGCGCGGACAGCGCGGTGATCTGCAGCTGGCTCAGGCCGGCCAGGCCGGCCTTGCCGGCGTCCATGGACGCCTTGACCGCGAGCATCCGCGCGTGCGGGTCCGCGACGTTCGTCGCCAGGCTGCACAGGATGGTGCCCACCGCGTTGCCGCCGTCCTCCTGCTCGTCCTGGCGCAGGTTCACCGGCGTCATCGCGATGAGCGGGGCGCTGGGCAGCGCGTCCCGCTCGAGCAGGTAGTCGCGCAGCGCCGAGGCGCACATGGCCAGCACGACGTCGTTGACGGTCGCCTCGGCGGCCTTCGCCACGCCCCGGATGCGGTCCATCGCCCAGGCGTCGCCGGCGAAGCGGCGGCTGCCGGTGATGTTGCCGTTGAGGAGCGTCTTGGGGGCCGACGCGGGCAGGGCGACCGCCTGGTCGCGCAGCGCCGACTCGGCGATCTTGAGCATCCGCGGGCCCAGGCCGAGGGCGTCGGTCGTCACCTTGAGCACCGCGCCGGGCAGGGCGCCCACGCCCGGCCCGGGTCGGCGGGCCCGCTCCTCGCGCGGGCGGGCGGCGAACGGCGCGGCCACGCCGCGCTCCTCGGGGTCGGTCGACAGGCTGCGCTCGAGCAGCCTGAGCGCCGAGACGCCGTCCATCGTGGCGTGGTGCAGCTTGGTGTAGACGGCGAACCGGTCGCCCTCCAGCCCCTCGATCAGGTGGGTCTCCCAGAGCGGGCGGTGCCGGTCGAGCAGGGTGCCGTGCAGCCGGCTGACCAGCGCGAACAGCTCCCGCACCCGGCCCGGCCGCGGCAGCGCGGAGTGGCGCACGTGGTGCTCGAGGTCCAGGCGCGGGTCGTCCACCCAGGTCCACTGCCCCAGCGTGAACGGGCCGCGGTGCGCGCGCCGGCGAAAGGCCGGCGCGATGTCCTCGGTCGTCAGCACGTGGCGGTAGAGGTCGGCCAGGAAGTCCGGTCCGGCGCCGGGCGGCAGGTCGAAGACCTGCAGCCCGCCGACGTGCATCGGCTGCTCCCGGGTCTCCGGAAGGATGAACATCTGGTCGGTGACCGGCATGAGCGCCATGGGATGCCTTCGCGACGGTGACGGGGCCGGCGGCATGCTACGCAGGCGTAGCAACCCGGTTAGGCTGTGGCCATGCTCACGCCTGAGCTCGACGCGGGCGCCGGGAAGCGGCCGTACGCCGCGCGGCTGCCCGGGCCGGAGCGCCGCGAGCAGCTGCTGAACGCGGCCCTGTCGGTCGCCCTGGAGCGCGGCTTCCACGCGGTGACCGTCGAGGGAGTGGCCAGGGCGGCCGGCGTGACGCGGCCGGTGGTCTACGGCCTGTTCGCCGACCGCGGCGCGCTGCTGGCCGGGCTGGCCGACCGGTCGGAGGACCGCGCGCTGGCGCAGCTGGCCGCGGTCCTGCCCGACGTGCCGGCGGACCTGGACCTCGATCCCGACGCGCTGCTGGTCCAGGGGCTGACGGCCTACCTCACCGCCATCCGCGACGACCCGGACAACTGGCGGGTCATCCTGCTGCCACCCGAGGGCGCTCCGGTCCAGATGCAGCAGCGCATCACCCGGCACCGCCGCCTGGTCCTGGACCGGCTGCGCGAGCTGTGCGCCTGGGGGCTGGCGCGGCGCGGGGGCCCGGCGCTCGACGTGGACCTGTTCGCCCGCTCCGTGCTGACCCTCGCCGAGGGCGCCGCCCGGATGCTGCTCGTCGACCCGGACCGCTGGTCCGTGGACGCGTTCACCGACTTCGCCCGTACCGTCCTGGCCGGCCTCGGCCCGGGCCTGCGGGAGGACCGGTGAGCCCGCCGCTGCTGTCGGGCCGACCGCTGGTGTCCCAGCGGCTGCGCGGGCTGCTGTTGCTCGTCGTCCTGTCCGGCCTGGTGACCCTGACCGTGCTGCAGTACCAGCAGCGGTTCACCCCGGTGGCCCACGTCGTGCTGCAGGCCGACCGGGCCGGCAACCAGCTGTCCCCGGGCGCCGACGTCAAGGTGCGCGGCCTGCTCGTCGGGCGGGTCGAGGCCGTGAGCAGCACCGGCCAGGGGGCCCGGCTCGAGCTGGCGATCGACGAGGACAAGGTCGGCATCATCGCGCGCGACGTGACGGCGCGCCTGCTGCCGAAGACGCTGTTCGGGGAGAAGTTCGTGGCGCTCGTGCCCCCGGCCCGGCCGGACGGGCGCTCGCTGCGGGACGGCGACGTGATCGGCCAGGACCGCTCCACGACGGCACTGGAGACCGAGAAGGTGCTGGACGACCTGCTGCCGCTGCTGCGCACCCTCAAGCCCGAGCAGCTGTCCACCACGCTGCACGCCCTCTCGACCGCGCTGCGCGGCCGGGGCGAGGACATCGGCGAGAACCTCGTCGCCGTCGACGCCTACTTCACCCGCCTGAACCCGCAGCTGCCGGCGATACAGGACGACATCCGGCGCCTGGCGCAGCTGTCCGAGGACTACGACCAGGCCGCGCCGGACGTGCTGGCGGTCCTGGACCACTTCTCCGCCCTGTCCCGCGACCTGGTGGACCAGCAGGAGGAGCTGCGCACGTTCCTGTCCTCCACCGCCGGCTCCACGGCCGTGCTCGACAGCGTCCTGCGCGAGAACGAGCGGCGCTTCATCGACCTGGCCGAGGACAGCCTGGCCAGCCTGGCCGTCTACGCCCGCTACTCCCCCGAGTTCCCCTGCCTGGCTGCCGGCCTGGTCCAGGCCGAGCAGGAGGTCGAGCGCACCTTCGGCGCCGGCCAGCCCGGCCTGCACATCACCCTGGAGCTGGCCCAGGACAACAACGGCTACCAGCCCGGCGACGAGCCGCGCAACGGCGACGACGGCGGGCCGACCTGCATGGGGCTGCCGCCGAACGGCAGGATCATCCCGTTCCCGTTCCACCGCAACGCCGTCGACGGCTATCGCGACGGCCAGCCGGCCAACCCGCGCACCGGCGAGGTCGGGCCGTCGGCCAGCCGGGCGATGGGCAAGGCCATCGTCGGCGCCGTGCTCGACGTGCCGGCGGGGGACGTCCCGGACATCGCCGACCTGCTCTTCGGGCCGGTGGCCCGCGGCACCACCGTGCGCCTGTCCTGACACCCGCCCCCCGGCACCGGGCCTCGCGGCAGGAAACGCCGCCGACACGGCGAACACCCCTGCGGACGCACCCCACGCCTCGGAGGACCGCCGTGCCGCACGCCCGCCCCCTGCTCGCCGGACTCGCCCTGCTCGCCCTCGTCGGCGGCGCGGGAGCGGCCGGCGCCGCCTCCACCACCGGGCCTGCCGGCCTGCCGTCGGTCACCAGCGGCCCCCGGCCGGGCCCGGACGCGCTGTACGCCCCGGCGCCCAGGGCGCCGCAGCTGGAGAACACCGGGCCCTGGAAGGCCGCGCCGATCCTGGTGTCCGGCGCCACGGCCTACCGCGACGGCGAGTGGCTCTATCAGGACTTCCTCTACGACGACCACGGCGCGACCGGCGTCCCGGACTCCGCCGCGCCGTTCGGCCCCGGCGACCACCTGTACTCGCCGTCCGCCGGCACGTTCACCTACCCGAGGGACGAGGCGTACGCGCACAACGCCGCCGACCTCGTCGAGCTGCGGGTGCGGCCGCTCGCGCAGGCCACGGCGTTCCGGGTCACGCTCAACACGCTCAAGGACCCGGCGCGCAGCGCGTTCACCATCGCCCTCGGCGACCGCGCGACCGCCGCCTGGCCGCACGGCGCGGGCGTGTCCTCCCCGGCCGACGTGTTCGTCACCTGGCACGGCAGCGCCGCGCAGGTCATCGACGCAGCGACGGGCCGGTCCCTCGGCGCGCCCGCCCTCACCGTGGACCGGGTGCGGCGTCAGGTCACCGTGACGGTGCCGCACAGCGCCTTCGATCCCGGCACCGGCAAGGTCCGGACCACCATCGGGGTCGGCCTGTGGGACACCGAGGCCGGCAGCTACCTGGCGCCGGCACCCGGCGCGGCGACCGCGACGACCCCGGGCGGCGGCACGCCTGCAGGAGTGGCCCTGGTCAACGTCGGACCGCGGACCTCGGAGCCGCTGCCGGTCATCGCCGGCGCCACCATGGCCGACACCGCGGCCCTGGGTGCGGCGACCGCGCCCTGGTGGCGCGAGCGCCAGCAGTCGCTCCAGCTGGCCCAGGGCGACGTCGCGCCGTTCGCCGCCGAGGTGGACTTCGCCAAGCTCCGCGCCGGCACCCGGGACGACAGCGGCGTGCCGAGCACCGGCCCGATCAACCGCCTGTTCGCCAGCCGGCACGCGTCCGGACAGGGCCTGGACCCGACCAAGGTCTGCTTCGACCTCGCTGCGGGCTTCTCGGCCGGCGCGACCTGCCAGGGCCGCCAGGTCGGCCAGCTGCAGAACTACAGCCT
Source organism: Frankiales bacterium (assembly GCA_025965755.1). Taxonomy (GTDB): domain Bacteria; phylum Actinomycetota; class Actinomycetes; order Mycobacteriales; family SCTD01; genus RYN-170. The sequence continues at coordinate 7,737 of JAOPWI010000350.1, forward strand.
CTACGTCCCGACCACGCCGGTCCCGGCTCGCGGCTACGGCCTCACGCTGCTGCTGCACTCGCTGTCGGCCAACTACAACCAGTACTCCAACAGCAAGAACCAGTCGCAGCTCGGCGAGCGCGGCGCCGGCTCGCTGGTGCTCACTCCCGGTGGCCGCGGCCCGGACGGCTTCTACGCCGGCCTGGCCGAGACCGACACGTTCGAGGCCTGGGCCGACGTGGCCCGGCACTACCGGGTCGACCCCGACTGGACGGCCGTCAGCGGCTACTCGATGGGCGGCTTCGGCACCTTCCGGCTGATGGCGCGCTGGCCCGACCTGTTCGCCCGCGGCTTCTCCGTCGTCGGCGCGCCCGGCAGCGCCGACGACCAGCTGGTCAGCCTGCGCAACACGCCGCTGCTGTCGTGGAACGCCGCCGCGGACGAGCTGGTCACCATCCGCACGACCCAGCAGACGGTCGCCGCGATGACCGCGGCCGGCATCCGCTTCGAGCAGGACGTCTTCCCGACGGCCGACCACCTGACGCTGGCCGCCAACGACGAGTACGGCCCGGGGGCCGCCTTCCTCGGCAGCGCCCGGGTCGACCGCAACCCCCGCCACGTCACGTACGTCGTCGACCCGTCGGAGGACACCGCGGCCGGCCGGGCCGTCGCCGACCACGCGTACTGGCTGTCCGGGCTGCGCGTCGCCAAGGCCGGCACGACCGGAACGATCGACGCGGTGTCGCAGGCGTCCGGCCGACGCGACGGCGCGGTCCTGCCGATCGCCGACGGCGGCGGCGTGGTCACGGGCGGCGAGGCGCCGATGGCGTACACCTCCCAGACGCGCGCGTGGGGCCCGGAAACCGCCGGCCCTCGGGCGGACCGGCTGGTCGTCACGGCCACCGGGCTGCAGAGCGCGACCGTCGACCTCGCCCGGGCCGGCCTGACCTGCCAGGCCCACGTGCAGGTCACCACCGACGTTCCCCTCCGGCTGCAGCTGGCCGGCTGCGGCCGGACGGTGTCCGCCGCGCCGAAGCGCTGACGGGGCCGGCGAGCACCGCCGCGTCGCGCGACGCCCTCCGGCCGTGTCCGGGCCACCCGCCGCGGTTCAGGGGCCGGTGAGGCCGCCGCCCAGCGGGAGCAGGCCGGTCGAGGACGGCGTCGGCGCGGAGGACAGGAGCGGGTCGAGCGGCGGTGCGGTCAGCGACCCGCTCGGCAGCGGCAGCAGCACCGTGCTGCCGGGTAGCGGCTGGGGGGTCAGCAGCGGCAGCGGCAGCGCCGAGGGCACCGGGGGCAGCGGGAGCGGCAGGGGCAGGGGCAGGGGCAGGGGCAGCGCCGAGGGCAGGGGCGGGGGCACCGGAAGCGGCAGGGGCAGCGCCGAGGGCAGGGGCGGGGGCACCGGAAGCGGGAGCGGCAGGGGCAGCGGCAGGGGCAGCGGCAGCGCGGTCGGCAGCGCCGTGGGGAGCGACGTCGGCCGCACGGTCGGCAGGGAGATGGGCAGCGGCGCCGACGGCGTCCCCACGGGCAGGTCCGGCAGGTCCGGCAGGCTGGGCAGGTCCGGCAGGCTGGGCAGCGGCGGGAGCCCGGGCACCGACGGCCACGATCCCGGCTCCGGAACCCGCACGCCGGGATCGACCGGCAGCAGCGGCACCACGCCGGCGAGCACGGCCGGGCCGTCCAGCTCCGGCACCGCGGTGCCGGAGGGCGCGGGCAGCGACGGGACGGGCA
>JAOPWI010000374.1 GCA_025965755.1 Frankiales bacterium
GGCGCGGGCCCTGTTCGTGGACGAGCCGGCCGGGCGCCGGTCGGGGCGCACCCGCCCGCCGCTGACCGAGGTGGTGACCGAGCTCGCGCCGCTGCGCGCGTTCCGCCAGCGGCCGCGCGCGCCGCGCAGCGACGAGACCGCGATCGAGGCGCCGTACCGCCTGCTGCTGTCCCCGAGCACCGCCGGTGGCTTCACGCACGCCACCGCGGCGCAGACCGCGCCCGGAGACGCCAGCCGCGTGGAGCTCTGGCACACCCGGCTGGGCACCCGGTCCGTCCTGGACGGCGTGGCCGGGGTCAGCGAGCGGGCCGGCCGGCAGAAGGCGGTGCGCGCCGTCTGGGCCCGGGACAAGGACGGCCAGGAGCCGCCGGCTCACGACACCCTGCCGTTCCGGATGTCCCTCGACGGGCTCGACCGCGTGATCCTCGTCCGGCAGTCCGCGGACCCCTCCGTCGCGCCGCCCCAGCCGGTCGACGTCTCCAAGCTCTACCTGTCCTCCCTGGGCGCCTGGCTCGACCTGCACGGCGCCTGGGAGATCGGTCCGTACGCCGGCGCGCAGCCCCCGCTGCCGAGCATCGAGTCCTGGGACCACCGGGCAGCGATGGGCCGGGACGCCTACGTCAAGGTCAGCTACCCGGGCTACCTGTTCCCCTTCGGTCACCGCGCCTCGCTCATCAAGGTCACCGAGCGGCGGATCGCGCCGGGGCCCGCCGGCCCGGTGGCCTGGCTGTTCCAGCACAGGTTCCTGGTCGTGCGCGAGCCGGTACGCACCTACGCCGACCGGGAGCTGCCCTTCAAGGAGGTGCGGCTGCGCCCGACGGTCACGCCGTGGATCGCCGACCCCCCGGACGACACCCTGTTCTGGCCGGTCGTGCTCGGGCAGCGGTTCCGCTTCACCCTGGACTGCCTGGACCAGGACGCGCGGGCGGTGCGCCTGCAGGCGCCGCTGCTGTTCGTCGCGGCGCACCTGCCCAGCGGCGGCGTGTCGGCGGCCGACATCACGGCGGAGTACCTCACCGACGCGTCGGTCGCCGCGGACGGGCAGTCGGTCGCCTTCGCCGAGAGCAGCACGCCCGGTGACGCCGCCATGGAGACGCTCACGCTCACCTTCACCGGCGAGCCCGGCCCCGCCGGCAGCATGCGCTCGCGCCCGCGCCTGACCCGCGCGCAGGTCGTCGTGCCGGCCATGCGCCACCTGGCACCGGCCGCGCCGCCGACCGAGGTGACGTACGCCGTGCCGTACGTCGTGAGCGGCTTCGGCGCCGGCAATCCGGGAGAGGTGTTCCTTGCCGTCGCGGACGGCGGCAAGGTCGACGTCTCCTTCGCCGGAAACACCGAGAGCGGAGGCGGCTTTCTGGCGCCCAACCTGCCGGTGCGGGGCATGTCGCGGGCGAACGGCGCGATCGGTGACGTGGCCAGTGCGGCGGCGGGGACCCTGCAGCCGGGGCCGTTCTTCGCCGGGCTGCTGCCCAGGCTGTTCGGGCTGTTCGAGCTGACCGACCTGCTCGAGGCGGTCGGCCTGGAGCTGCCCGCCTTCGTGTCCGAGGCGGTCGACGCGGTGGCCGCGATGCTCACCGACGTCGACGCGCTGCGCAGCGCCGTCACCGGCGCGGCCGACCGGCTGGCGGCCGAGACGGCCGGCGCCGCGACGCAACCGCTCAGGGACGCCGCCGCGGCCGCGCGCGCCGACCTGCTGGCAGCGACCGCGACGCTGTCGGCGACGGCCGACCAGGTGCAGGCGACGGTGCAGGCGCTGCTGGACCCCGGTGCCGGCGCGGCGCCGGCCGACCCGGTGACGGAGCTGTCGACCCTGCTCGCGCAGCTGGCTGCGCCGGTCGACGCGGTCGCCGGGGTGCTCGCCGGGCACACCCTGCCGACGTCGGTCACCGCCCTGCTCGACCGGCCGGTGCGCGCTCTGCAGCCGGTGCTCGCGGCCGGCGCGGTCGCCGACACCGTCGCCGCGGTGCTGCGCTTCGTCCAGGGGGTCGACCCGGCCGGGCTGGCCGTGCGCGCGAGGTACGACTGGACGACGCCGCTGCGCAACTTCTCCTTCGACGACCCCGACCCGTCCGACGACGACGCGCTGTTCGTGGGGCGCACCGCGACGCTGCGCCTCGCGGTCGACGCGCGCGCGTCGGGGTCCGGCGGCACCGGCGTCGACGTGCTGGCCGAGCTCACCGACTTCCGGCTCAACCTGCTCCCCGGCGCACCGCTGATGCGCTTGCGGTTCGACCGGCTCGCCTTCCGCACCGCCACCGGGCGCAAGGCCGACGTCGACCTCGCCTTCGGCGGCATGGAGTTCTGCGGCGTGCTCGGCTTCGTCCAGACGCTGCGCGACCTCATCCCGCTGGACGGCTTCTCCGACCCGCCGTTCCTGGACGTCGCCCCCGAGGGCATCACCGCCGGGTTCGACCTCGCGCTGCCGTCGGTGGCCGTCGGCGTGTTCTCGCTGGAGAACATCAGCCTGCACGCCGACGCGCGGATCCCGTTCCTGGGCGAGGCGCTCACCGTCGGTTTCTCGTTCTGCACCCGCGACAGACCGTTCGTGCTGACGGTCATGTGCATCGGCGGGGGCGGCTTCGTCGGCGTCCGGCTGTCGCCCAAGGGCATGGTGCTGCTGGAGATGTCGCTGGAGGCCGGCGCCCGGCTCTCGATCGACTTCGGCGTCGCGTCCGGCTCGGTGTCGGTGATGGTCGGCATCTACCTGCGGCTCGAGGCTGACGCCGGCAGCCTCACCGGCTACCTGCGCCTTCGCGGCGAAGTCGACGTGCTCGGCCTCGTCTCGGCGTCCCTCACGCTGGAGCTCAGCCTCACCTACGACTTCCCCACCGGCAAGATGATCGGCCGCGCGTCGCTGGAGATCGAGGTGGAGGTCTTTCTGCTGTCGTTCTCGGTGACGGTCACCTGCGAGCGGCGGCTGGCCGGCTCCAACGGCGACCCGACGATGGCCGAGCTTCTGGGCGTCGCCGCCGACGGCTCGTCGCCGGCGTGGGACGCCTACTGCACGGCCTTCGCCGACGACAGCGGGAGCTGAACCATGGCCGAGACCTTCATCGCGACGGCCCTGCCGCACTCGGCGGACGCCGGGGCGCCGTTTCACCTGTCCGTGTTCGTCACGCACCGGCTCACCCCGGAGCGCGAGGGCGCCGTGCTGGCCGACTTCCCGGTCACCGCCGACTGGACGGCGCGGGTCGCCGGCGCCGCCCTGCAGCTGCGCGGCTGGCGCCGCCGCGGCCGGCCCGTCCCCCTCGCCGGCCGGCTGCTGCTCGACCCGCTGCAGCCCTCGCTGTGGCCCCGGATCTTTCCGGGGGACCTCGCCGTCGGCGGCTGGGTGGTCCCGGACCACACCGCCTCCCCGTGGCGGACCTGGCCGGCGCACCGCGCCCAGCAGGACGGGCTGCTGGTGCACGCGCTGTCGATGTTCTCCTCACCGGTCACCGCCCCGACCCCGTCGGGCAGCGCCCTGGTTCAGGCGGTGCTCAGCGCGCTGGGCTACCCGAGCGCCGGTCGAGTCCGGCTCGAGGACGTGCTCGACGGCAGCCTCGACCGGGAGGTCACCGCCCGGCTGGACGACGGTGCCGGCCTGGCCGGGGGGCGGCAGCGCGGCGGGCTGGGCGTCACCGTCGGGCAGGTGCTGCTCGACGCGCATGCCGCCCGCCGCTATTACCAGCGACCGGAACAGGAGCGCGCCTACGTCGACCACCCGGTGCCCGGCGCGGTGCTCGCGCCGGTGGTCAAGCCGCGGCCCGACTTCGGCCGCCGGGTGGCCTCGCTGGGCGACACTCCGGCTCTGATGCGCGCCCTCGGCCTGGTGCTCGACGTCGTGCTCGACAACGTCGCGGACCTCGCCGGCCTGACCGCCGTCTCGGCGGAGCTGGTGCTGCCCGACGTGCCGGCCGTCCCCTCGCCGCGTACCTCCTGCACGGTCGCAGGCACGTCCTTCACGGTGCCGTCGTCCTCCGACGGGTGGGACGCCGGCCGGCTGAAGGTGGGGGACGAGCGCAGGTTCACGGTGCTCGACGTGGATCCCGACGCCACCGCGCTGAAGGTCGAGCAGTTCCTGCGCAACATCCCGCGCCTGGTGGTCTCCGAGACGAACGGCGACCCGGCCAGCGCCGCGCCGGCATCCCTGCGGGCCACCGGCTTCGCCCTCGCCGAGGTGGACCGCGCCCGGTCGCTGCACCAGCGGCTCGAGGGCGCAGCCGACGCCGAGGCCGCGCTGCTTGCCGGCCAGCTGGGCCCGCTGACGCTCGAGCAGGTCAACCGGGGCCTGCGGCTCGAGGTCTGGGACGACGTCAGCCGCACCTGGCACTCGCTGCACTGGCGGGCGCCGCGCACGACGGTGGACGGCGAGCCGGTGCTGCCCGAGGAGCCGGAGCAGGCGTTCCTGCAGGGTGCCGCGCTGACGTCGGCCGAGGGCGTCCCGCAGGCACCGAAGCACGCGCACGAGGTGGTCGCCGGCTGGGACGGCTGGTCGCTCGCCGTGGCGCCGCCCGGCGGGGTCGTCGTGCACGAGGACGGTGCGGAGCGCGTGCACGAGCGCGCACCCGCCGACCCCGACCCCGTCCACCCGGTGGCCACCGAGAGCCGCGTCGTGCCGGGCACGCTGCCCCGGCTGCGGTACGGCCGCAGCTACAGCTTCCGGGCGTACGCCGTGGACCTCGCCGGCAACAGCCCGCCGCACGAGGTGCAGGGGCCCGCGGGTGCGCCGGACCGGCCGGCGCCGGCCGAGCTGCACCCCGCCACCGGGCT
>JAOPWI010000375.1 GCA_025965755.1 Frankiales bacterium
CCCAGGTGGGCCGGGCCGCGGCGGTGACGGTCGGCCGCAGCGACGGTGGCGTGTCCGTGCTCGCCAAGCCGCCGGTGCGCAAGCTGGCCAGGGAGCTGGGCGTCGATCTCGCCGCGCTGCACGGCACCGGTCCCGGGGGCACCATCACGCGCACCGATGTCGAGGCAGCCGCCGCGTCCGCCGTCCTGACCGCAGCGCCGGCGTACGACGCGACGACCCGCGAGCGCCGCATTCCGGTGAGGGGCGTGCGCAAGCTGACCGCCGAGGCGATGGTGGCCAGCGCCTTCAGCGCTCCGCACGTGACGGAGTTCGTGACCCTCGACATGACGGCGACGATGGAGCTGTGCCAGCGGGTCGCGGCCATGCCGGAGTTCGCCGACGTGAAGGTGACGCCGCTGCTGTTCGTCGCGCGGGCGCTGCTGCTGTCGGTCCGGCGCAACCCCGAGGTCAACGCCACGTGGGCCGGCGACGAGATCGTGGTCAAGGACTACGTCCATCTCGGCATCGCGGCGGCGACCCCGCGCGGGCTGCTGGTGCCGCACATCAAGGACGCCGACGCGCTCTCGCTGGTCGAGCTGGCCCGGGCGCTGCAGGCGCTGACGCAGACCGCACGCGAGGGCCGCACGGCGCCGGCCGACGTGCGCGGAGGAACCATCACCATCACCAACGTCGGGACGTTCGGCGTCGACAGCGGGACGCCCATCCTCAACCCTGGCGAGTCGGCGATTCTCTGCTTCGGCGCGGTGCGGCTCATGCCGTGGGTCGTCGACGGGGCGGTCGTGCCCCGCCAGGTCACGCAGCTGTCGCTGTCCTTCGATCACCGCAACGTCGACGGCCAGCTCGCCTCGCAGTTCCTCGCCGACATCGCCCGGGTGCTCTCCGAGCCGGAGGTCGCGCTCGCCTGGACGTGATCCACCAGACACCCCCCGCGGGTATCGGCTCCCTGCCGTCGTGGTTGTACGAGGTGCACCACGACGACACGACAAGGGAGTCGGTCATGAGGTTGTTCCACCGCACGCACAAGAGCACCACCGACCGCCGCAGCACCATCCGCGCGGTCACCCGGGCCGCCGGCAAGGCGCCGACGCCGGCCGCCCGCCAGGAGCTGCTCGGGCTGATGACCCGCCTGTAGCAGTCGCCCACCGAAGGGCCGTACGGGTTCGCGTGCGGCCCTTCGCCACGTCAGGAGCAGGCGCCCACCGGACCGCTGCAGCAGTTCTTGCCGCGCCAGGCGTCGCGCCCCTCCTTGAGGGCGAGCGCGGCGATGGCCAGCCCGGCCAGCGGGTCGGCCCAGGACCAGCCGAGCAGCGCGTTGAGCAGCAGCCCGACGAGCAGGGCGGCGCTCATGTAGGTGCACAGCAGCGTCTGCGTGCTGTCGGCGACCACCGCGCTGGAGTGCAGGGCGCGGCCGGTCCGGCGCTGGGCGCGGGACAGGAACGGCATCACGAGCTGGCTGGTCGCGGCCAGCGCGATGCCGACCGCCGGGGCGTCCGGCTCCGCGTCCGACAGCAGGGCGCGCACGGAGTCCTGCGCGACGTACGCGCCGAGAGCGAACAACGACAGGGCGATGAGGCGCAGCGCCTGGGCCTCGCGGCTCTCCGGGAGCCGGTGGCCGAACTGCCACAGGATGACCAGACCGGACGACACCTCGACCACGGAGTCCAGGCCGAAGCCGACGAGTGCGGCGCTGCCGGCCACCGCGCCGGCCGTGAGGGCGATGACCGCCTCGACGAGGTTGTACGCGACGCTGGCGCCGGCGAGCAGCCGGGCCCGACGGCCCAGGCGGGCCCGGGTCTGCCCCGCCAGCACGCCGCCGTGCAGGGCGGTCATGCCCCGGTGTCCTGCCCGTAGCTGGGGCACAGGGTGACGGTGTCACCCGTCGCCTCGAGCAGCCGCTCGGCCGCAGCCAGCAGGTCCAGCAGCTCGGGGCGGGCGAGGGAGTAGAGCGAGGCCCGCCCCTCGGCGCGGGCCGTCACCAGGCCGCAGTCGCGCAGGCAGGACAGGTGACCCGACACGGTGGACTGGGCCAGCCCGAGGTGGGCGGTGAGGTCCACGACGCGGTGCTCGCCGAGGGCGAGGTGGCGCACGATGGCCAGCCGGGCCGGGTCGGCCAGTCCGCGGAACAGGCAGACGGCTGCGGTCACGTCGGTGTCAGGCGCTGTCATCGGCATTTACCGATGCTAGACCGGATCCGGCCGGGCGGGCAAGAGGTTCGGCAGACTGTTCGCGTGACGACGGCGAAGCGGCAGGCCCGGGTGCGGGCGCCCCAGCTCCACGGTGCCGGCGGCTGGATCAACACCGGCGGCAGGTCGTACGGCATCGAGGACTTCCGCGGCCGTGTCCTGCTCCTGGACTTCTGGACCTTCTGCTGCGTGAACTGCCTGCACGTGCTGGACGAGCTGCGGCCGCTGGAGGAGCGGTTCGCCGACGTGCTCGTCGTCGTCGGGGTCCACTCCCCGAAGTTCGCGCACGAGGCCGAGCACGACGCGGTGCTCGCCGCGGTCGAGCGCTACGAGGTGCACCACCCGGTGCTCGACGACCCGGAGCTGGCGACCTGGTCGCAATACGCCGTCCGCGCCTGGCCGACGCTGTGCGTCGTCGACCCCGAGGGCTACCTCGTGCACGTCGCGAGCGGCGAGGGTCACGCGGAGGGCCTGACCCGCGTGATCGAGAACCTGGTCGAGGTGCACGCGGAGCGGGGCACGCTGCGCCGCGGCTCCGGGCCGTATGTCGCGCCGCCGCCTGCCGACACCGCGCTGCGCTTTCCGGGCAAGGTGCTGCTGCTGCCGGACGGCGACCTGCTGGTCACCGACACCGCACACCACAGCATCGTGCGCCTGGCCCCCGACGGTGAGACCGTGCTGCAGCGGTACGGCACCGGCGAGCGCGGCCTGCTCGACGGCCCCGCGCCGCGGTTCGCGGAACCGCAGGGGCTGTGCCTGCTCGACGACGGCACGGTGCTGGTGGCGGACACGGCCAACCACTGCCTGCGCACGCTGGACCTGGCGACGGGGTCGGTCGCGACGGTGGCCGGCACCGGCCAGCAGTGGCGCCCCGGTGACGCCACCTGCGGCCCGGCCCGGGAGGTCCGGCTGTCGACGCCGTGGGACGTCTGCGGGTACGAGGGCCGCGTCGTGGTCGCGATGGCCGGAACGCACCAGCTGTGGACGTACGACGGGAGCTCGGTGTCGGTGCTCGCCGGCACCACCGGCGAGGGCCTGCGCGACGGCGCCGCGCAGCAGGCCTACCTCGCCCAGCCGAGCGGCCTGGCCGCGGGCGCCGACCGGTTGTGGTTCGCCGACGCGGAGACGAGCGCGTTGCGGTGGTACCGCGACGGGCAGATCGGCACGGCGGTCGGCACCGGCCTGTTCGACTTCGGCCACCGCGACGGGCCGGCCGGCAGCCCCGACCAGCCGGCGCTGCTGCAGCACCCGCTGGGGGTCGCCGTGCTGCCCGACGGCAGCGTCGCCGTCTGCGACACCTACAACGACGCGATCCGTCGCTACGACCCGCTGACCGGCGAGGTCACGACGCTGGCCACGGACGTGCGGGAGCCGAGCGGGGCGGTCGTGGTGGACGGCGACCTCGTCGTGGTGGCCAGCGCCGCGCACCGGCTCGAGCGGCCGGTCGCGCCGGGCGCGATGCGACGCGTGCAGGGGGCGGCGCAGCGCACGCAGCGCCCGGCCACCGCGGTGCTCCCCGGCGCCGTCGAGCTGGAGGTCGTCTTCGAGCCGCCGGCGGGCCAGCACCTGGACGAGCGGTACGGCCCGGCGACGCGGCTGGTGGTCAGCGCCTCTCCGGAGGGCCTGCTGCTGTCCGGCGGTGGCGCGTCGACCGGCCTGACGCGGTCGCTGGTGCTGGCCGACGGCATCGCCGACGGCGTGCTGCACGTGGCGGCGACCGCGGCCTCCTGCGATGACGTGGGCGAGCACCCCGCCTGCCACCTCACCCAGCAGGACTGGGGCATTCCGGTGCGGATGACCGCCGACGGCGCCCCGCGCCTGGGCCTGGTCCTGCGCGGCCTGGACGCCTGAAGGCGCTGGCCGGGCCGGCCGCCCCGGAACCCGGGCGCGCCGCGGGCGGGGAGCCC
>JAOPWI010000390.1 GCA_025965755.1 Frankiales bacterium
GCAGCCCCGTCCCCGTCCCCGTCCCCGTCCCCGTCCCCGTCCCCGTCCCCGTCCCCGTCCCCGCCACCGACTGTCAACGCCACCGCTTGACCTGCCGTCGTGACACCGCCAGCAGGACCCGCCTCCAGCTGACCGCCGCTCGACGTCCGTCCCGAACACCCAAATCTTCGGCGCACACACTTGTCTCTTCGAGACGGGGATCCTGGGCAGGGTGTTGCAGCGTCCGCCCGCAAAGCTCCCCCGAGGGGCACCGAACACTGCGGAGCTTGAGGCGGGCGTCAACGTCGGCGGCGGGGACGGGCGGCTGTCGCGTGTGTGCGGAGTCGGGGGCGAAGGCGCGAGCGCCAGCCGTGTGCGGGCTCAGTCCGGCGGCTGCCGAGCAGGGGTCGCGTCGGTGCCGTTGGACGCCCGCCTCCGGGACGGTGGCGTGGCCCTGGGCCGTCACGGTGGCGGTGGCCGGGAGGGGTGACGGTGCAGGAGGGGACGGTCAGTCGAGCTCGGCGAGGAGCGTTCGGCGCCGCGCCGGTCGCGGCCCGTGAGGGCGGCGGCAAAGCCTTTCGGATGACGGGGTTCCGTTGCGGAGACGGCGGCGGTGTTTCGAGCACGCGGTTCCGGTGCCTGTCGGCGTTGAACCCGTTTCTTGGCGAGGGGCACGGGCCCGGAGCAAGCGTTGCCGTCCTTCCAGGCGTCTGTGGTGGCGCGGCCGTCGCTGGACGAGGTGGTGGAGGCGGCCGGGGGCCGTGGTGCCGGCGCCCGGGCGCAGGGCGTCCGCCGACGTTCGACCGGCTATCACGCGGGGGCGGAGGGCGTAGGACGCCGGTACGCCGTGCGGGGGTTCGACCTGGCGCGCATCGAGACGGCGGACGCGTCGACTGGTGGGCCGTCAGTGTCGCCCGCGGCCGCCCGGCCGGAGGACCCTGTGCGGCACGATCCGAGGTGCCTGTTGCGGCTGCGACGGCGCCAGGCGGTCGGCGTGTTCCGTGGCCTCCTCGAGCGCCTCCCGGAGCTGGCTGTCTTCGCACGGGTCGTCGCAGCCGACCGCGAGCGCGGCTTCGGCGAACTCGTCCATACGGTCGAGGAGCTCCTGGGCGTCGAATTCTGCGTCGTCGTACTCGTCGCGGACCCGGACCGGTTCGGGGGGGTCGAGCGCCAGCCACTCCTCGACCAGTCCGTCGAGCCGGTCTGCTTGCTCGTCGGCGTCCGCTACGAGGTCTTCGCTTAGCTCGGCGAGGCGCTCCCCCAGCCTAGGCCGGTAGTCGTCGGCGAGGGCCGGAGCCTTGAGCGGGCCGTCGAGCAGCCCGGCGAGGGCGATTAGGTCCTGGACGCTGCCGCCGATAGTCGCGAGCTCAAACAGTTCGTGGTGGAGGCGTACCGCGCTTGTGCGCGCCAGTTGACCCGGTTCAACATGGAGCACCCGTATCAGCGCGACGACGTCGGACACGGGCAGGGCCAATCCGTCGTCGGGACCGGTCGGCGGTCGTCGACGGGGTCTGCGGCCGGGCTGGTCGGATGGGGTGCCGTGCAGGCGCCGGGTGCGCAGTGCCTCGGCGATCTCCGCGGCGGCGGCTTCGAGCACGTCCGGGTCCAGACGGTCGGCCCCGCCAGCAAGGTGCGCGGCGCGCCGCAGCCGCGCCGCCAGCGGGACGGGATCGCGCTGCCTGGCAGATGGTGTATCCGCGAACAGGTCCTCGCGGACGGCCGGGTTGGGCTGGCGAAGGGTCCGGATCGCGGCGGCGGACAGTTCACCGACCGGTAGGTGCGCGTGGCGGGCGGCAAGCAGTCGGCTGAGCCGGTCCACCTGCTCGAAGTGGACAGCGGCGGCGACGAACAACGGCGCGTGCTCGGGGTCGGACGCTCGCCGTTCGGCGACCTCCCGGACCCCGGGGTTGTCAAACCGGATGGGTGAGTCGTCAACGGGCGGCTCTTCCGCGGTGTGCAGGAGGCCGTGCAGCAGCGCGTGCAACGCTCCCGCGTGTTCGGAGTGGCGCGTCGGCGGCCGCCCGGCGGCTGTCGCGAGCGCTCGGCTGGCCTTCAGGAGGTCGCCGGCGCGGCACGCAGGCAGGGTCGCCATCGTCAGGAGGACGTCGCGTTCGACGGGGCTGAGTTGCTCGTCGACGATGTGACGCCACAGGGCCTCGGTGTCGTCCAGCGCCGCGCGCAGCCCCGCGACGACGTCGTCGCGGGACGTCCCAATGGCCGCCGATGTGAGCCGCTGCTCTTCAGGTCCGGCGACGCGGGCGCGTGACGGCATGAGCCCGAGTCCGCGTGAGAGGGCGCCGATCGCCGACTCGCAGTGCCGGGGGTTGTAGTTGGGGTGGTCCACGACGTCCGACCACGGGCGGCTGCCCGGCGTGTCGAGGAGGGGCTGGAGCGGCGAGAACCAGAGCTGGTTGCGCAGCAGGTGCAGGCGCTGGCCCCTTCCGAGCCCTTCAATCGCCACCCGAACCACGGCGTCGCCAACGATCGGGCCGCCAAGGTGCTCGAACTTGCGCTCTGCCTGCCGCAGGACGTGTCCGCGGCTGGTGAGGACGAGCAGTAGGTCCGGGTCCTCCGCCGCCCGCGCGAGCAGTTCGCCGATCTCCCGAGCCTCATTCTTGCGGAGGCTGGCGTCGGTGAGGGTCGGGCCGAGAAAGTCGTCGTAGACGACGAGCCGCCGGCCGCCCCTGTCGACGAGGTCGAAGGCCTCGTCCAGGGCGGACACGGCAACCCCGACCTGCAGCGCCGGGTCGGCGGCAAGCATGTGCAGCGCGAGCAGACGGGCAGTGGACGTCTTCCCGACGCCGGGGGCGCCGGTCAGAATGACGCTTCCACGGCTTTGCAGGCCTTCAAGTGCTTGGTGGTACGCGGGCGTCTCGACGAGCAGCCGGCGGTTGCGCTCCAAGCCGTTCATGAAGGCGGACAGCCGCTGCCAGGCGCCGCTGTGCATGACCTGGTCGATGACGTCGCCGTCGGCGAGCCAGAGCTTGGTGTTGCTCCGCGCCACTGACGGGTGTGCGACGAGCAGCGCGTCGAGGCGCTCGCGGTCGTGGACGTCAGCGACCGACAGGCGCGCCGGGTCGAGTCGGGCAAGAGCTGCGCGTGCGTTGAGGGTCAACCGTGCCGTCGTCACCAGCGCGAGGCGGTGGGCCCCGCGGACGGCGGGCGCGGTCATGTCCTTGCGGAAGGCGCGCTGAACCTCCGCGGCGCTTGCACTCGGATAGTGCTTGACGAGCACGACAAGGTCCTGCCCGGCGGCGAGGTTCAGCCCGGAGCAGGACGCTGGGCCGCGTACCAGCAGGTCGACGCCGCCGTCCTTGCCGCGCGGGAACGAGTCGACCCGCACCCGCCAGTGCTCGGCGAGCAGGTCGCGCGCGACCGTTTCGAGGTCGTAGTCCGACAGCGCCTCGTATTGCCAGACCACGAGGCGAGACTAGGCCTGCCGGGAACGGCAGGCCTAGGAAGTGCCCGCCTACAGTCCGCTGCGTTCACGCTCCCGCTTGCGGCGACCGCCGGCTCAGGAGGCGGCCTACCTCCGCCTGGCGGTCGCCTCAGCCGGCCTCGGCGACGTCCTGCCCGCCGGAGAGGGCCTGGGGCAGCCGGTCCGGGTGCTCGCGGCGCAGGTAGTCGAGGCCGTCGGCGACGCCGGACTGGAGCTCGAGGCTGCTGCGCACGAACTCCAGGCGCTGCCGGCACGAGGCGAGGATCTGCGACCACGTCAAGACGCGCACACGGTAGGCGCCCTTGCCGCTTACGCGAGGGCGGACCCCGTCGCTGTCGACGCTGTCTCGGACGAAATCGTCCATGTCGTTGCCGACGAGCACGAAGTCCCACCGGACGTCCCGTCCGGCGAATTGCTCGTCGTGGGAGACCGCGTGGGCGTACTGCTCGATCTGAGTGACCTCGCTGGCGGACAGTGTCAGGCTCGGACGCTTGATCTCCACGACGAGGTGGTCCAGGCGGCCCACCCCGGCGGCAACGGTGCGGGTGAGCATCAGGTCCAGCCGGCGGGACCTTCCGTCGGCGGTGGTGACCGGTGTGGCCTTAGTGCCTAGGAGCTCGTCGCGCCCAAGGGCCTTGAGGTGCCGCCGGAGCGCCTCGGTCAACCCGATCTCGCTGCCGGTCATGGCGTACTCGTCCCCGAAGACCCACGCCTCGTCCTCGAGGAACCGGTGGAGCTGCTCGCGTTCGAGGAGCTGCTTGCGGCTGCCCGGGTCGAACAGGAGGGTTTCGAGCCCCCGGAGGCTGTCCAGACGGTTCGCTGCGAGACTTGCGCTGGCGACGACCGCGCTCAGGCTGGTCCGGTCAAGAAGCCTGTTCAGGTCCCGGAGGCTGTTCTCGGGCAGCCCGACGACCTGGGCGAGGACCCGCCCGAGCCGTGACGGGGCCGCCTCGACCGCCTCGCGGAGCAGCCTGAGAGACAGGCCCCTACCGCCCTTGTCGGTGCTGCGCAGGACGGGCGACGCGGCGAGCGCGACCTCGTCGAACAGCCCGCGTTCTGCACGTTCCACCTGGTTGCGCGGCGGCCGACCATAAGGGTACGTCCCCTCGTCCCGCCAGGACGCGAGCAGCCGGGCGCCGTCGGTGTCGGCTCGGCCGGCCAGGTGCGCGGCGAGCGCGGCGAGCCCCGCCGTCAGGACCGCGGGGACCGGCTCGGGCGCGCCGTGCTCGAAGGTCAGCGTCGCGGCGTTGCCTTCGAACACGGCCGAGCGCAGGTATGCCGTCCAGGGCAGGTCGCTCCACGGCAGCCCATCGGTCACCTCGTGGAGCGCTCGGCCGTCCGGAGCGCACAGGAACAGGCCCTGCCCGGCGTCCCTGGGCTTGGCAGCCGTGGCCCATTCCACGACTTGCAGGACCGCCTGGGGGTCGGCTGCCGCGTCCACCGGCGGGTCGTCGGTGCGGATCTGCACCAGGCCCGGGTCGACTGCGGTCCCGCGGTACTCGACGCGCGCGTCCGGGTGCCGCATGAGGTAAGCGCCGAGCGCGGCTGCGATCCTGGCCGGGACATCCGCACGGAGCAGGCCCAGCGACTTCTGGTGCGTGCCCGTTACCGTCACGGTCGTGCCGATCGGGGCGCCCGGCTCCGCCGGCTGGCTGTCGACCTCGAAGACGAGGAGCTCGGCGCGGTTCCCCGACACGACTGTGCGCGTTAGGGACCCGTCCCCGGCCCTCGCGACGCTGTCCCAGACGACGATGTCGCCGACCGCAAAAGCGTCGTAGCGGCCGCGTCCCCGTCGGCCGAGCAGCGCCCGGCTCCGCCGGCGGCTCGTCCGCGCTGCGCCCTTCCAGGACTCGCGGTACCGCCCGAAGGCGCGCATCGCCTCGTCGGGTGTCATGCCGTCGCCGTCGTCCACGACCCGCACCGAGCCGACCGCCCCGAGCGCGTCCTCGTCGACGTGCACGGACACCACCGCCGCGTCGGCGTCGAGCGCGTTCCGGACGAGCTCCTCCACCCCGCCCTGGACCGAACCGAGGTCGCGCTCGACGAGGGCCTGCGTCAGGTCGACCGTCACCCTCGCCACGTGTGCATACAAGCAGCAGCCGCGGCGAAACACCCCCAGGACGCAACAACCAACACGTACCATCCCCTGTCGGCTGGTCGCAGCTCCGGTCGCCGGCCGTCTCGCCGACGCGACCCGACCCGATCCGGCCGCCGGTACCCCTGCGCGCAGCCCGCGCCGGCCGACAACGCCCGCGTGCCGCTTCCTCGTGCGGCGCTTCGCCGCCGTCGGTTCCCGCCGACTTGGAGCACTGCACGCGCGATGGGCGTTCCGATTGGCGACCCGGATCGGCCCGCGCCCCACAGACGAGCAGGTGGATGCTGCCTGGCGACGCAGGAGGGCGTGGCGAAGTTCGCGCCGCACAGCCACCTCGTCCTGGTGACCGCGCTGCCCCCAGTTCGGCCCCATGGTCGGGAGCCACTGTGCCCGGAGGTCTAGGTCCGCCCTGCCGGTCGTCAGCGGCAGGGTCGCTCCGGGGCGCCTCTCGTCCCGCGTCGGGGCGGCCACACGTCCGGGGCTGGGACGTCGCGCTCTACCTGCTCGCCGTCTGCGGTGACGGCCGGGCGTGCGGTTCGGGGGCGCGGCGCAGGGGCGGCGGTGTTCGGCAGAGGTGGGGCGCGAGACGCCGGGCGCGCGGGGCCTTCGACGGCTGCGCGGTCACGCGACCTCGGTCGAGGCTCGGTCGATGAAGATGCCGTCGCCGTAGCGCAGCTGGGCCTCGTCCTCGGCCAGCTCCATCGCCTCGTGGAGGTCGCCGGGCCGGACCGTGGTGCTCGTCCAGACGTGGAGCTGGAGGCTGACTGTCCAGGGCCGGACTTCGGGGGGCGCGGTGTGGGCCGCTGCGGTCTGACCGGCTACCGCGCTGTCCTCGCACAGCCTGGCGCCAAGGTCAGTGATCCCGAGTTGCCTCCCAGCCACTTGACTGCTCGCCTGACGGACAGTTGACGAGGACGCCGCGACCGCACTGCTCGAGCACGGAGGGAGCAGGGACCGCTGCAGCCCACCCAGAGACCGCACCGCGACCCCGCCACACAGGCTTGATCGAATCAACGCTGGCCACCGCCCCCAACCTGCCGGCCGTGCTCGTAGCGGCGCGTAGCCGCAACTTCTGTCAGAGCAGGCTTCTATGGTCTGGCGTATGACAGCCCCCGGTCTTGCTCGTCGATCGTCTGATGGGCTGGCCTCGCCTGCCGGATCAGCGCCGCAGGGCAGCCCTCTCGAAGACGACCTTCGCGAGGATCATTTGACCGCGTGGGCGCCTGATGCGCTGGGCTGGGTCGACCTGCCCGAAGCGCGGGCGCTGGGGACGCTCGACCCGTCGCCGGCGGTGCACTGGCTGCCGGTGCCGTCCATGGATGGCCAGATCAAGGTCCGGCCACTGCTGTCCCCTGCCATGCATGCCGCGCTACACGACGCCGTAGCGCCACTCCGCGATCCCGCGGAAGAGCTGCTGGCTGCGGGTGTCTGCGGGTACCGAACGGGGGCAAGCGGAGGCTCCTACTACTCACGCGAATTTTCGCGCTTCCAGGAGTTCACGGCTGGCGAAGCGGAGGGCGGGTCGCACGTCATCTTCGCCGATGTCGAATCATTCTTCGCCAACTTGCCGCTTCCCGGGGTCCTGGCAACCGCGCAGAGCGTTGTCGGCAACGAGTTGCCGCAACTCCGCGCCGTGTTTCAGCGGCTCATTGACGCCGGCCTTCTCACGCTGCCGGCCGGCTACGCGGACGCACGGATGCTGGCCAATCTCGTACTGGCAGATGTCGACAGCGAGCTGCCTGTCCAGTTTGCGCGCTGGGTCGATGATTATCGCCTGTTCGTGCCTGCCGGAATGCCGCCTGAACGCGTGCTGGCCAGCCTCGCGTTCTCGCTTAGCCGGCGCGGGCTACACCTTAATCCGCACAAGACGCGCGTCATGAACAGCGCGAGTGCGGTCGCTCGAGGTCGAGATAGCCTGACCAGCGTCTATCACCCCGACCGCGGGGACTCGAGGAGGGATAGGGCGAGCCTTCGTTCCGTCTTCTTCGCTGCCGCCGCGGATCCGGTCAGGCACCGCCGAGCCCTTCGCTTCGCTCTCCGCCGACTCATGGCGGAGACCGATGATGTTGCAGTGGACTGGTCCTTGGCAGTGCTGCCGCAAACGCGATGGGAGGCGCCCCGCCTTGTGGCATACCTGGGTGCCTTCCTTGAACAGCAGCGGGTCAGAGACTCGAGCGCCATGCATCTCAAGGTGGCGGCCGAGGCAGGCGACGCGTGGCTCGTCGCGCGACTGGCGCCGATGGCAAGTCTTGGCACTCACGGCGACACGCTCAACGCCTTGCAGGCATTCGTACAGACAACAGAGTCGTCGGCCGCCTGGGGGCTAGGGCTTCGCGTGCTTGCCCGAAATGGGCGGTCCGAGGTCGTCGAGCGAGAAGCTAACCGACTGCTAGACCCCCGTGCCGCCGTGGGCGCGCTGGGCGACGTCGGGCTGGCGAGCGACCGCGCAAACGCCGCAGCTCCCACGGCGGCTACAGCCCTGCGCAGGGCAAAGGCTCCGGCGCCGCAGCTAGAGAGCATCCTCTAGCCCCATGCCAGGTGTGGGTGATGTCGGCGCCGGCTCGTTCGAATTCTACGAGGGCATCAGGATCCTCATCCCTGGAGCGACAGCGGTGGGTCTGTACGCCGCCGCTGACGCAACACTCATCGGGGGCGCCCTGCCCAGCGCAACCGGCCTGGCCGCGCTGGCAGCGGCCCTACTGGTCGGCCTCGTTCTGCACTTCGTTGACGCACCCAGCAAATCGCTGGCCTATTCCGCAGCATTACCAAGCAACCTCATACGTGACGAATGGCCGGTCGCGCCACGCAATGGGATGAGCGTCGAGAACGCCTTCTTTATCCTGGTCGACGAAGAGATGCCGCAGCCCATACGTGCGCGCGGCCTCTACAGCGGCTCGATGTACCGCATCGGCTACGAAATCAATGTGCTGCTGGCGACCGCCACCGTCCTCGTCTTCCTGATTGAAGCCTGGCCCGGTGCGCGGAACGGGGGGCAGGCGAATGAGGCGGCGCGAAGCCTTCTCGCCGTTTCCTCGGTCGTTCTAATGACATTTCCTGTATGCATAGGGCACCTCTTTGACCGCCTGCGGAGCACACGGCGCCGCAGATACGCAGGAACCGACTTCGGAACTCAACCATCGTTGCCGGGCGAGCAAGCGCCGACGCCTTACGATCGTCACGACAACTGGATCGTGAGAGTCGCTGAGCGCGCGGATCGGTCGCTGATCAATCGTGGTCAACGCTGGCTTGGCCTGCGCGTCAAAGCGCGAGTACTCGGGAGTCCTGAATCCCCGGGCAAACTGCGCCATGCCGTCGAGGCCCCCCGACGGTGGGACCTAGTGGCGAAGTTGGCAGCCGAGGTACCAGCCATAGACCGCCTACTGTTGATCATCGGGCTGAGCTGCCTCGTGACTTACCTGAACATGACCCGCTCACACAGGTCCTTCGCGCTCGCCGTTCCGGCGGCAACGTTGCCCTTAGGTGTCTTCCTGGTGCGCTACCAGCGCGGCCACCGGAAGTCGCCACCGGACCGGCGAGTGCCGTGGCTACAGCGCGCCCGTCCATATTGGGACGCGCCGAAGCCCGCGCGCGCGAGCCAGAGCGCAGCCTCCAACGCCCTGCCCCTGTCGCTGGCGTTTGCCTCCTCAGCTGCCTGCGCTGGTGTCCAAGGGGGTGGGCCGGCACGTCTCCTGACCTCCGGTGCAACAGTGTGGGCGCTTGCTTCAATCGTGACCCTTGTCCTGGTCATCGCTCGCGGGCATGAGAAGAAGTGGTTCGGGGCGTCAGCCTCCCAGAAGACGTGGTTGCGCTTTCACCAAGCAGAGTTGACCAAGAAGTACTTCGTGAGGAAGCCGGTGGAACCCCCGGAGCCGGCTGCCGCAGAACCGACCGAGGGCACCAGGTGATGACGGTCGGGCCTGTGTCGGCGCTAGGGGCGCGGCGCCTGGAAGTGATCGCGGGTCCCGGCGCGCAGTTGAGGTCGTCGCGTGAGTCCTCGCAGCTCACTGCCGCTTGGTGTCGCTGCCGCGCGCTGCCGCCCGCTGCCGCCACTCCGCGACGATGTCCGGGCGCAGCGCGTCACCGCCCTGCACGCGCACCTGCCCGCCCGACATGATAGTTTCGGCGAACTCGCGAAGCCGTGCGGCTCCCTGCTCCGGCCAGCCATGCTCGAGCGCCCAAGTGTAGATCTGGGCCGGGTCGTAGCGGTACCC
Source organism: Frankiales bacterium (assembly GCA_025965755.1). Lineage (GTDB taxonomy): Bacteria > Actinomycetota > Actinomycetes > Mycobacteriales > SCTD01 > RYN-170. The sequence continues at coordinate 9,725 of JAOPWI010000390.1, forward strand.
CGCCCGTCGCAGAGCTTGCAGCGCCCGCACGGCGTCGCGCTTGTCCAAGGTGCCGGCGAGGCGGTTGCTGTGGTTGACCATGGCAGTGACCGTCAGGAGCGCTTGCTCGACCACCGGGTCGAGGACGGCGGCAGGCGCCGGCTTCGCTGCACCTAGCAGCTGCGGTGAGCGAGCGGCGACCCACGGCTGAACTTCCTCCTCACGCCAAGGGACCACGACGAGAGCCCGCGTCCTCGGACTGTCGGAGATCTTGCCCAAGTCCGTCTGTGACGGCCAGCAAGCCAGCACGGCGCCACCCGGCCATCCTGCCCGCAGCAAGGTCTGTGGAGTCTCGGCCTGCACGCGCTTGGCGAGGTCTTGCAGGAGCGGGTCGTAGTCGACGCTCATGCGCCGTGGCGTGAGGAGCAGCGGGGTGCCGCGGACGACGCGGTGCTGCCCAATCAGCCACTGCACGGCGAGCGGCAACGCTTGGTCGCTCCCGGCGCTCGACTCGGTGACAGCGACCGGGTAGGTGTGGCTGCGCTCGAACATGGTCGCACCGTACGGTCTGTCACCGACAGAACGGGCGCGGACGTAACGGCGCCCCACGGGCCGGGATGCGCGCCCGGGGCGTGTGACGTTCCGCGTGACAAGCCGCCCCGGCGGTCAGGAGGGAAGCCGACATGGCGACCTCAGCGTTCGCGGCACTTCCCGTCGACGCCGCCTCAGCCACTGCCGGAGTCCGGGGACGGTCAATCGAGGAGCGGGCCCATGCTCGGGTCTCGCAGCGAGCACTAGGTCCCGTCCTGACCCTGCTGTCCCTCCTCTTCCTCTACCGCAGGCTGCGCGATCGCAGGCGTCATTGCGGCTCCTCGGGTAGGGATGAGTTCTGACGTGAGGCATCCGTGCCAGCCGCTGCAGGGGACCGCGCAAAGGTCGACGGCACTCGACGGCCCACAGCGCATGAGCCGGCTGTCACCTGCTGTCCATATGTCGACAAGTAGGGTCCCCGTGTGCTGCTCACCGACCCGCTAGACGCCGACGCTGTCGGGGTGCTGCGCGTTGTGCGCAGCGGCTACCGCGAGCCGCGTGGCTACGACGGCGAGCGCTGGCCAACATGGCAATGGGTTCGCTGGCAGGCAGACCAGCAAGGGCTGGACGCTCAGGCCGTCCTGCGGCGGCTCCCGACCTGGCAACAGCACTACCGGCCCGTCTGGACCAACAACCTCGGCGGCGGGCTGGATCCTGCGCAGGCGATTGAACTCACCGTGCACGGACTAGTGGCTGCCGGTGACAACGAGCTCGTGCCGATGTTCTTGGCCGCACTCGCGACTGCAGCCGAGTACCAGGCCTCGATCGAGCCCGACCCATACGAGATCACGGCGCTCAGCCTTTCCGGCGACCTACTGACCAACCGCGTCGAGAAGCGCTGCGACCGGCGGCCGATCCAGCCGTCGGTGGTTCGCGCTCGGCTGCAGCGCGAACCGCCAACCTGGACCAGTCACACCGAGCAGCCGAATTGGGTCTGGGACTTGGCCCGCGCCCCCCTGCGGCCCTTTCTCGGGGTCTCGACCGTCGAGGACTACCTAGAGCGCCTCGACGGCCTCATCGGGGTGCGACTCCCAGCTACGGACGCGACACCGGTGCCTCCGCTGGCCCTGGTAGATGCCCTCGACCACCTGAACGCGGAGTGGAGGCTGCGTACCGGGCGGCGCCTGCTCGGGCCGCACAGGCTGGCTCGGCCGGCACAACTGAGCCAGCCGGTGACCAGCGCCGCCGAATTCGAGGCCGCCTGCAGCGCTCTGGACGACTTGCTGAAACAGATGCAGCCACAGCCCCAGCCGGCACAGAACAACGAGGGCAGCCTCAGTCAACTCGAGCGGCGACTCGGCCAACTAATGGCGACGGACGACGCCGAGCGCGCCATTGAGGCCGTCGGTGTGCTGCGCCGGCTCAACACCCTGCGCATCGCCCAGCAGCACAGCGGCAGCCAGCCGTACCTGCGGCAGCAAGCTGCTCGCCGCGAACTCGGCCTCGCCGATACTCCTGGGGATTGGTCTGCCGACTGGCAGCGCCTCCAGCACGCCCTCCTCCACGCGCTCCGGGTCCTTCGCGAAACCCTGGCGACCACAGTCAGCGACACGCCGTAATCGGAGGGCTGTCGCGGCCGGTCCTTGAGGTACCCCGTCTATCGAGCGCTGCGGCCATGACGCCCAAGCGGTCGCAGTGAAGCGGCGCCGCTGACATACGCAGCGCGGGCGGAGCAGCATGCGAAGCCCCGCAACGTCAGTGCACGGCAACAACACCCGCTTCGAGCCACGCCTCGTCAGGGACAGCAGCGTCTTGCTCGACTCCGTGCGCTCTCCGTGCGCTCTGAGCGTCGAGAGGTGCCGACAGGCGCAGCGAGGTCGGGTGCGGCCTGGAAGGCGTAACCGCAGGTCCGTGGCCATGACGCGCTTTCAGCGCGCTCAACCGTGCAGGCAGGCCCGGGCCGCATCTGCATTGACACGGAAGGGACCACAGTCCGCCCGGTAGGGCCACCTCGCCTCTCGCGCAGGACCGATGACCCGGAGCGGTCAGAACGGCGCTTCTGCTCGGCAGTGACAGCCGCAGTCGTCCGCGCGATCAGCGGCATGGGCGGACGTCGCGCGAGCTGCCGGGACTGAACAAGCCGGCATTCTGCTCGATCGAAGGTAAGCGACATAACCACCGGACCTGCGGCTTCTCCGGGGACTCGCGCGCGCCCCCCTGGTGATCTTGGCTTCCCCCGTGACGGTGGTTCTAGCTTGGGTCAGTCGAGGTCGTCATCGTCGCCGAAAAGCTCGGCGTCGGCGTCGGGGTCGGCGTTCTGGGCGCGGTTGCGGACGGTCTGCTCGAGCTGGGCGCGCCGTTCGGTAGGGATGGGTTCGGCTATTGCTGCTTCGACGTGGCGGAGGACGGCGCGGTGAACGTCGGCCATGAGGTCTGGGCTGGTCGACAGGCCCGACGAAACAAGGATGTGGTCCTTTTCGAGCGCGATTCGGACGGGCAGCCGGGTGAGGACGGTGCGGTCCGCGTCGGGGGATGTGACGGCGACTCGGATGGTGAGGTCAACGAGAGGCCGTCCTTCAGTCCACATGAGGCCTATCGCGGTCGTTGAGTCGAGCAGGTTTCTGCCTTCGAATCGCACTGCTGCCAGGGACGGCTTGCGGTCGGGCTCCCCTGCGTCGCTGTCGCTGACGGCGCGTTCCGTGCGGGTGTAGCGAAAACGAGCGAGGACTACGTCGCGTTGCCTGAACAGATGCCCGCGGAGGCGGTGGGAGACGAGGTCGAGCAGGAACTCGGTGCTGGGGTGCAGCGTCCTAGGGCGGATGTCGGCGCCAGACCCGGTGTTCGGAATGTGAGGCAAGGCCTTCGTGGATGTGGCGACGTTGAACGCGGCGATCATGGACCGGGCGGCGGCGGCGTTTGTCGCGTCGTGGACCCGGACGGTGCGGCTGCCGTCGGCGGCGTCGAGGGACGCGCGGGTAACGTCCCGTTCGGCCTTGAGGCGGTCCTCGTCGGCGGGGTCGACGTCGGCACGATAAGTCTGCAGCGTGCCGGCGACCTTGAGGACCGATCCGACGCGCTGGTGGTGTCCGAACGTGAACCACTTGGCGATGTCGGTGCGGTAGTACCGGCCGTCGACGTATGACAGCCGGTCCTCGACGTGGGCGAGGTTGATCGGCGCGGTGAGCGCGAAGATGCGGGTGGTGGGTCCGCCTTCGGTCTCGCGGGGGTCCTCGGCGTAATCGAGGATGAGCCGGGCGATTGCCTGCTCGTCCCACTGGTAGGACGCGGCGACCTGACGGGCGAGCTCGTCGAGCCTGCCTTCGGGCTCCAGTCCGCGGCTGCGGGCAAGGTCGCGCAGGACCGGCGTCTTGAGGCCGACGAGGGCCTTCTTGAGTAGCTCGCGGTGGAACTCGTACTCGGCGATGCCCCTGTTTCCGTCGTCGGGCTCGACGAGGGCGACGGTCTCTTCTTCCAGGAGGTCCCGCAGTGCCTGTTCAGCGACGCCGGACAGGTCCGGAACCGCGACGCGGGGCCTGTCGTCGTCGGGTGGAGCGGCGGTCTCCTGCGCGAGCCGGGCGCCCGCTTCGGCGAGGTCGGTCCGGAGCTGAAGTATCGCCGCGTCGAGGTCCTCGGCGCGGAGGACGGGCTTGCGTTCCAGCCTTCTGAGCGGGCGGCTAGTCATCCTGTCCTCCTAGGTCTCTGTTGTACCTCTGCAGGAGGACCCATGCGTAGGCCCTGGCCGCGCCTTCCCATTCCGTCGGGTCTGTCAGTGTCTGCCTGGCCTTGTCCTCGACGTACTTCAGCCACTTCTCGTCCCGAAGCAGGTACTGGAAGATTCCGGTGACGATGGTCGCAGGGTCGTCGGCCAGTTCTGGCTGGCCGAGCGCGAGCAGGCTCTCGCGGGCCCGGTCGATCAGGCCGTACCGCGGCTCGGGGTCCCATCCTCGGCCGCTCATCCATCGTCTGAGCTGCAGCCGCTTCTCCCAGGCCCGAGCCTCCGGCGGAGGGACGACCCGTTGGATCGACTGGGTCATGCGCGCCGGGCGGCCAAGGCCAAGAGCACTGCTATGACGGGCTGGCCCAGCACGGCGACGAGCAACGCGGTGGCCTCGGCCGCTTCCGCGTGCCCGCGGTAGTCGCCCCCTGTGAAGATGGACGCCCAGGCGGTCGCCGCGCCCGCTCCGACGAGGCAGAGCGCGGCGGCGGCCCCGAGCAGGAGCTTCTCGGGTTCAAGGCGGGGATGCCTGGTCTGGCGCATCTGGTCGGACGCGCCAAGGGCCACTGCGAGCGTGATCGCCGCGAACATGAAGCCTTCCACGCTCAGAAGAAGCCCGAGCGAGTCGCCGTGGGACAGCGACGCTGTCTCTGCGGCTGCGGCGGTGATCAGGGCATTCCTCCGGGGCAAGTGTCCGCAGGGTGCCACAGCGTCCCCGGCCCGCCGCGGCGACGCGCGGGCCGGCCCCGGGTCGGATCAGCCTCGGCTGCCGCGGGGGTCGTTCCCCGGCGCGATCGTGTCCTGCTTGCGGATCGTCCCGTCGCGGCCGCGGACCTGGAGCTCGCCGCCGCCGTCGTTCTGGAGGATGTCCCTCGCCCGGTCGATCCCTTCCGCCTGAGTGCGGGTGACGGCGCTGGCCCGGGCGGCGCCCGGCGTCCGGACTTCGTGCTTGCCATCGGGGCGCTGCTGGACAACTCGCTTGTTCGTTCCGCTCATGGCGGACCTCCGTGGTGTTGGGGCGGAAGGGCCCGCCGAGGCCAGTGAAGCGCGGGGGTCCGACAGGATCGAGGCGGCGGGCTAGGCGCTGCACAACAGGGCCCCGGCGGCGCGAAGGACCGTGTCGATGCGGGTGCCGCTGCCGAGCTGGGTGCGAGTCCCCTACCGGCGCCATGTCGCGATCTCGACAAATCGGTCACGTAGCTGCAGCCGCCAGCTATCGAGTTCTCCACAGGCTCTCGACGAAGCCCCTCGACGCCCCGGCCGCGGGCTGCAATGGCGGACTAGTCGTCGGCGGACGGAGGAGCGGTATGGCCCGAGCAGCCTGGGGTGAGAGCTCGATCAGCCAGGACGCCTCAGGGAGGTGGCACGGATATGTCTCGATGGGCAACGGGACTGGGGGCATGCGTGACCGCCGGCACGTCTCGGCGGCCACTCGCGCCGTGGTGGTGCGCAAGGTCCGTGAGCTCGAGAGGCAGCGCGACGCCGGCGCGATCCCACAGGCCGGCAAGTCGCCCACGGTCGCGGTCTGGCTAGAGCACTGGCTGACCACGATCGCCGTCGCCCGGGTCAGGGCCTCCACCTACCAGGGCTACGAGTCGAAGGTCCGGCAGCGCATCGTCCCGGCGCTCGGTCACCACCGGCTCGACCGGCTCCAGCCCGAGCACGTGGAGCGCTTCTACGCGGAGCTGGCCGCCGAGGGTCTCGCGTCAGCCACGGTCCTGCAGATCCACCGCGTGCTCTCTCGGGCTCTGAAGGTGGCGGTTCAGCGCGGCCGCGTCGCCCGGAACGTGTGCACCTTGGTCGACGCGCCCAGCCTGCAGCGCGCAGAGATCGAGCCGCTCGCCGGGCCGGAGGCGCGCCGGATACTGGTGGCCTGCCAGGGCGACCGCAACGGCGCTCGCTGGTCGGTAGCGCTCGCGCTCGGTCTCCGGCAGGGCGAAGCGCTAGGGCTGAGGTGGTCCGACGTCGACCTGGATGCAGGGCTGCTCCGCGTGAGGCGCGCCTTGCAGCGGCTGCGCGGACAAGGTCTGGTCTTCGTGGAGCCCAAGAGCCGGGCCGGGCGCCGTTCCATCGTGCTGCCGCCGAGCCTGCGCCTCGCACTGCAAGAGCACCGGCAGGCCCAGCGGGCGGAACAGGTGGACCTGGGCGACCTCTGGCAGGACCACGACCTGGTCTTCTGCCAAGCCAACGGCGGGCCGATCGACCCGGGTGCCGACTACAAGGCGTGGAAGCGGCTCCTGGCCCGGGCGCAGGTCCGCGACGCCCGCCTGCACGACGCCCGGCACACCGCGGCCACCCTACTGCTGCTGCAGGGAGTGCCGGCCCGAGTCGCCATGCAGGTCCTGGGCCACAGCCAGATCAGCCTGACCCTGGGCACCTACTCCCACGTCGTTCCCGAGCTCGCCAACGAGGCCGCCGCCCAGATGGAACAGGCGCTCTGGGGAGCCGCCGAGCACGGTCCCGACTCGCTCGACTAGCCGTGACCTCACCCGACACGTCGCCGCCCGTCCAGACCCTACGGTCCCGAATGGCACAAAAATGGCACCACGCCGTGGCATCGACAACCTCTCGAAAGCGAGAAAACGCAGGTCACGCCATGTGGGGCGGGTGGGGCTCGAACCCACGACCGAGGGATTATGAGTCCCCTGCTCTGACCAGCTGAGCTACCGCCCCTGGAGAGGCATCTGCCCAGGTCAAAGCGGGTGCGTTTTCCGCCTAGCGAGGTCGTCAGGTCCCCCTGGCCGGCCTTCGTGCCCACTACGTGCCCACTCGGACGGGGCCGCAGGGCCATTGGCGGTCTCCTGGGCGCTCCTCCGGGCAGCGTCCAGCCGGTCAGCCACCACCGTGTCGCCGCCCGCCATGGGCCGAGCGTAGTGCCGGGTCGTCACGCTTGACCGGCTGTGTCCAAGACGTCGGGCCGCTTCCAGCACACCGTCGGCCTCGGCGACCCACGATGCGCAGGACGCGCGCAGCGAGTGCGGAGTCACACCGGTCAGGGCCATGCGCCGGCAGGCGGCGTCAAAGCTGCGGCGCACGCTCGTGTAGTGCAGCGGCTGCCCCGTGCTCCCGGTGAACACCAGCCCGTCGGGCCCACCGGCGACGCTCTCGTCAAGGTGCCGGCTGAGCTCCGGGAGCAGACCGCGTGAAGCGTCCCGCGGATCCTGCCGTCCTCATATGGTCAGCGCCGCGGGTCGGGGCGCTGGGTTGAGACGGTAGTGCTCGGCTTCCGCCTCGGCGGGCGGGACGTTGCCGATGCTGCTGTGGAGCCG
>JAOPWI010000391.1 GCA_025965755.1 Frankiales bacterium
TCGAGAGCCGCGGCCGCCCGCCCGGGGCGACGTGCGTACGGACGCGCTACGGCGTGCGCGGAGGCTGACCGCCCTTGCGCTGCACCTTGCTCACCAGATCGTTGATCTTGGCCCGGTTCTTCGGGTCGCTCGCGGCCTCGCGCGCCTTGGCGATGGCGCGCTGCCCCGCGGGCGAGCTCGCGAACTTGGCCACCTTGCCGAACAGCCCTGCCATGTCGTGTCCTCCTCGAAGCGGTACGACGGTCCTGCCCCGCTCAACGCCCCCGTGCACCTGCTGGTGCCGGCCGGCCCGCGCGCAGCAGCACCGGGCCGCCCACGGCGACCAGCACGCCGACGACGGCGAGCATCGCCAGGGCGAAGGGCAGCGATGTCGCCCCGCTGACCAGGCCGACCAGCGGCGGGCCGGCCACGAAGCCGGCGTAACCCAGCGCGGTGACCCGGGCCAGGTCGGCGCCCTGGCGGCCCGGAGCCGAGCGCTCACCGACCGCGCTGAACAGCGTGGGCGCCAGCACCGAGGTGCCCAGCCCGGCCAGCGCCAGGCCGACGAGCCCGACGGCAGGCGTCCCCGCGACCGCCAGCAGCAGCGTGCCCACCCCGACCAGGGCTCCTCCGCCGCCGACGACCAGCGGATCCCGCCCCGGCTTGATGAGGGCGTGCGCGCCGAAGCGCCCGAGCGTCATGAAGGCGGCGAAGACGCCCGGTCCCAGCCCCCCGACCCACGGCGGCGCCGCCAGGCCGCGCTCGAGGTGCAGGGCGCTCCAGGACGTGAGCCCGTCCTCGACGAGGAACGAGCCGGCGATGAGCACGCCCAGCAGGAGCAGCAGAGGCGGCAGGCGGCGGGACGCGCCCGGGGCTGCGGACGAGGCGGGTGCCCGCCGGTAGGCCGGCTGCACCGCGGCGACCGCGACCAGGGACGCCGTGACCACGAGCAGCACCGGAAACGGCGTCGCGCCCAGGTCGCGGGCCACGCCGGTGGAGATGCTGCCCACCAGCACGCCGAGCGAGAAGAACCCGTGCCCCGCCGTCATCAGCCGGCCGGCCTCCACCCGCTCCCAGGCCGCGGTCGCCGTGTTGAGCACCACGTCCAGGACGCCGGTGGTCAGGCCGAGCGCGAGCAGGGCGAGGACCAGCCCGAGCGGACCGTCGACCAGTCCCGGCAGCGGGCAGACGATGGCGAAGGCGAGCAGCGAGCGCGGCAGGATCGTCGCCGGACCGAGCCGGTCGACCAGGCGCCCGGCCAGCGGCATGGCCGGCAGGGCGGCCACCGCGATGGCGCCGAGCGCGAGGCCGAGCCCGGTGTCGTCGACGCCGGCCAGCCGCTGCACGTCGGGCAGCAGCGCGGACCACGCTCCCCAGAAGCCGCCGAAGACGAGGAAGCCGAGCAGCAGCGCCCGCTTCTCCGCCGCGCGGCCGGTCACCGCGACTGGGACACCCACGAGGCGTGCAGCCGCTGGTACGGGCCGGGCTCCGCGACGAGCTGGCGGTGCGGCCCGCGCTGGACGACGACCCCGTCGTGGACGACGAGAACCTCGTCGGCCGCCTCGGCGGTGGACAGCCGGTGCGCGATGGCGAGCGTGGTGCGGCCGCGGGTGAGCGAGTCGAGCGCCCGCTGCAGCCGCACCTCGGTCGCCGGGTCGACGGCACTGGTGGCCTCGTCGAGCACCAGCAGGTCGGGGTCGGCGACGTAGGCCCGGGCGACCGCCACCAGCTGCCGCTCGCCGACCGACAGCTGCTCGCCGCGCTCGCCCACCGGCGTGCGGACGCCGTCCGGCAGGGACGCGACCCAGTCGGCCAGGCCGAGCTCGGCGAACGCGCGGGAGATCTCCTCGTCGGTCGCCGACGGCCGCCCGTAGCGGACGTTGTCGACCACGGTCGAGTCGAACAGGAACCCGTCCTGCGGGACCATGACCACCCGGGTGCGCAGCGAGGAGAACGGCACCTCCTCGAGGGGCACGCCGGACAGCAGCACCCGCCCGCGGGTCGGGTCCATGAGCCGGGTCAGCAGCTTGGCGAAGGTGGTCTTGCCGCTTCCGGTCTCGCCGACGACGGCGACGCGGGTGCGCGCCGCGAGCGTCAGGTCCACGTCGTGCAGCACCTCGGGCCCGCCCGGGTAGGCGAACGAGACGTGCTCGAACCGCACGTCGACCGGCCCCGGGGGCAGCGGGCGGCCGTCGACCGGGTCGGCCACGTCGGTCGGCGTGTCCAGGATGGCCAGCACCCGGCGCATGCCGGCGACGGCGTTCTGCGCCTCGTTGAGGACCTCGGTCGCGACCTGCACCGGCTGGACGAACAGCGTCACGAGGAACAGGAAGCCCACCAGGCGGCCCACCGTGATGCCGCCGTCGACCCCGAGCAGCACGCCGGCGACGATGACCGCGCCGGTGGCGAACGCCGCCACCATCTCGCCGGTCGAGAAGGTCAGCGCGGCGATCGTCTGGGCCCTGGTCTGGGCCTCCCGGGCCCGGCCGACGGCGCCGTCGATGCGGCCGGCGGTGCGGGCCTGCGTGCCGTACGCCCGGATGACCGGCGCCCCGACGACCGACTCGGCGACGGCGCCGAGCAGCTCGCCGATGCGCTCGCGGACCAGCCGGTAGGCCGCCTGCAGCCGCGCCTGGAACACGCGCACGGCGAGGAACAGCGGCAGAAAGCACAGGTAGACGAGCAGCGTCAGCTGCCAGGACCAGATCAGCATGACGACGGTCGCCAGCAGCAGCTGCGCGGCGCTGGCCACGACGAGCATGCCGCCCCACTGCATGAAGGTGCTGACGGTGTCCACGTCGCTGGTCACCCGGGAGACGAGCGATCCGCGCCGCTCGGCCGCCTGGTGCAGCGCGGACAGGTCGTGCACCCGGCGGAACGCGCGGACCCGCAGCGCCGACAGCCCGTTCTCGGTGCTGCGGTACAGCCGGACGTTCATGACGTACGCGGACACCGCGGTCACCAGCACCGCCAGGGCGGCCAGCCCGACCGCGGTGCGCACGAGCCCCAGGTCCGGCTCGGGCCCGGACAGCCCGCCGTCGATCGTCTGCTGAACGGCGATCGGGACGACGACCCGGCCGCCCGTGGCGACCAGCGCCAGCAGCAGCGTGACCCCGAGCCCCTCGCGGAACTCCGGGGTCAGCCGCAGGCCGTGCGCGAGGACGGCCAGCGAGCCCCGCTCGGGCGGCGCCTGCTCGGCGGTGAGCGCGCTCACGCGGGCACCGCCTCGTCGGCCTGGGGCGCCAGGGCGACCCGCTCGGCCTCGGCCCGCTCGTACGCCGTGACGAGGTCGCGGTAGCCGGGGCTGGCCGCGAGCAGGTCCTCGTGCGACCCGCGGGCCGTGACCCGGCCCTGGTCGAGGAAGACGACCTCGTCGGCCAGCGCGATGGTCGCCCGCCGGTAGGCCACGACGACGACCGTGCTGGCCGGACCCGACTCGCGCAGCCCGGCGAGGATCCGCTGCTCGACCTGCGGGTCGACCGCGCTCGTCGCGTCGTCCAGGACGAGCAGCCGGGGGCGGCGGACCAGCGCGCGGGCGAGGGCGAGGCGCTGGCGCTGCCCTCCGGACAGCGTCGTGCCGCGCTCGCCGATTCTCGTGTCCAGCCCGTCGGGCAGCGCCTGGACGAACCGCTCGGCCTGGGCCACGCGCAGCGCGTTCCAGACCAGCTCATCGGCCAGCTCGGCGCCCAGGGTGATGTTGCCGCGGATCGTGTCGTCGAACAGGAAGGCCGACTGGGGCACCAGCGAGGCGACCTCGCAGACCGCGCCGGGCGCCAGGCGGCGCAGGTCCACGTCGTCGTAGCGGACCGAGCCGGAGGTCGGGTCGACGAGGCGGACGAGCAGCGTGGCCAGCGAGGACTTGCCCGAGCCGGTCGGCCCCACCACCGCGATCGTGCGGCCGGCCGGAACGTCGAAGGCCACCTCGCGCAGGACCTCGGTGCTGCCGTAGGAGAAGGCGACGTCCTGGACGCCGACGCCGACGCCGGCGCCGGCGGGCAGCCGCTCGGCGCCGTGCTCCTGCGAGCCGGTGGCGGTCAGGACGCTCTGCACGCGGTCCCAGCCGACGACGCTGCGCGGCAGCTCGTTGAGCACCCACCCGATCGCCCGGACCGGAATGGCGAGCAGCGTGAACAGGTAGGCCACGCGCACCAGCTGCCCGGCATCGATGTCACCGCTGCCGACGCGTGACGTGCCGGCCAGCAGCACGAGCAGCACGCCCAGAACGGGCAGCGCCTCCATGAGCGGGTCGAACAGCCCGCGCACCCGGCCGACCGCGGTCATCGTGTCCCGCAGCTGCTCCGCGCGGTCCCGGAAGCGGGCCGTCTCGGCGGCCTCGCGGCCCAGGGTCTTGACGACCAGGGCGCCGTCGAAGCTCTCGTGCGCCACGCCGCTGACCTCGCCGCGCAGCTGCTGGGCGCGGGTCATCAGCGGCGACATGCGGCGCGAGTAGACGACCGTCAGCGCCGCGATGCCCGGAAAGACGACCGAGCCGACGAGCGCCAGCACCGGGTCGGTCCAGAACAGCAGGCCGAGCGTGACGACGAGCATGAAGACGACACCGACGGCGAACGGAAAGGGCGCGATCGGCGACCAGGTCGCCTCCACGTCGCTGTTGGCGTTGGACAGCAGCTCACCGGTCGGGTGGCGCTGGTGCCAGGAGAACGGCAGCTCGAGGTAGCGGCGGGTGACGCGGCGGCGGTAGGTGGCCTGCAGCCGATACTGCATGATCCCGGCACCCAGCCGGCGGGCCACGATGCCGACGACCTTGAGCACCGCGACCAGCATCACGGCGCAGAAGGCGATCGCCAGGGCGGCCCGGTCGGCGTTCCCCGTCCGGAGGGCGGGCTCGATCACGCGGTCGGTGATGGCGCCGAAGACGTACGCCTGGCCGATGGTGGTGAGGGCGAACAGCGCGCTGCCCAGGGCGGACACCGCGAAGATCCGCGGCTCCTCGCGCACGGCCACCCCGAGCACGCCGAAGCCGCGGCGGATCACCCCGCGCAGCGGCGGGACGGGCACGGTCACGGAGCTCCTCGCTGGGGACGTCGAGGCGCCGTCCCGGGAATGCCTGGTCCACAGGTCCGACACCGCGCGGCGCCGCGAGATTCCCCGGCCGGGTCAGCGGGTGCTGTACCCCGCGTCACGCAGCGCCTGCTTGGCGTCGCTGATGCGCATGGTCCCGAAGTGGAAGACGCTGGCGGCCAGCACCGCGTCCGCGCCGGCCGCCACCGCCGGGGCGAAGTCCTCGATCCGGCCCGCGCCACCGCTGGCGATGACCGGGACGCCGACCTGGGAGCGGACGGCCTTGAGCAGCTCCACGTCGTAGCCGGCCCGGGTGCCGTCGGCGTCCATCGAGTTGAGCAGCACCTCGCCGACGCCCAGCTCCTCGCCGCGGCGGGCCCACTCGACCGCGTCGATGCCGGTGCCGCGGCGCCCGCCGTGGGTCGTGACCTCGAAGCCGCTCTCGGTGCCCGGAGCGCGCCGGGCGTCGACCGACAGCACGAGCACCTGGCTGCCGAACCGGTGCGCGATCTCCCGCAGCAGCTCCGGCCGGGCGATGCCGGCGGTGTTGACGCCCACCTTGTCGGCGCCGGCACGCAGCAGCCGGTCGACGTCCTCGACGGCGCGCACGCCGCCGCCGACGGTCAGCGGAATGAAGACCTGCTCGGCGGTGCGCCGCACGACGTCGTACGTCGTCTCGCGGCTGCCGCTGCTGGCCGTGATGTCGAGAAAGACCAGCTCGTCGGCGCCCTCGGCGTCGTAGACGCGGGCCATCTCGACCGGGTCGCCGGCGTCGACCAGACCGGTGAAGTTGACGCCCTTCACCACGCGCCCGGCGTCGACGTCGAGGCAGGGGATGACTCGCACGGAGACGCTCACGCACCAGCACGGTAATGCCTACCCACCCGGGTGAGGGGGCTAGTACTAACGGGCCATGTCACAGGTCCGGATCCCGGCCGAAGGACAGCCCATGTCTCCCGACTCCCACCTGTCCCCCGACCACGCCGAGCTGCTGCGCCGCCTGGAGGCCTTTTTGCTGATCGCGCAGCGCACCAAGAGCTAGGCGCGCCGCACCACTCCGACGCTCAGCACCGCACCGAGCGCCGCGACCCCCGCCGCGAGCAGGAACGGCACGGTGAAGCTGCCGGTGCTCTCGGCCAGCCAGCCGCCCAGCGGCGGCCCGCACAGCTGGGCGAGCCCGAACGCCAGCGTGCACCGGCCAAAGGCGCCGGCGAACTCCCGCGGCGTCAGCGTGTCGGCCAGGTGCGCCGCGATCACCGACGGCAGGCCGGACATCATCAGCCCGAACAGCAGCGCGGACAGCACCGCGAACGGCTCGGCGCCGATCAGCGCCATCGCGATCGACCCGGCCATCAGCGCGTAGCCGAGCACCAGCGTGCGGCCCCGGCCCCACCGGTCCGACAGCGGCCCGACCAGCACCCCACCGAACACCAGCGCCACCCCGACGACGGTGTAGTCGGCCGCGGCGTGGCCCGGCGAGAAGCCGCCGTCGTCCTCGAGCGCCGTCACCAGGTAGGTCGTGAAGATCGAGACCGCCAGGCCGTACGCCGCGTAGCCGCCGACCAGCCCGGCCCATCCGGGCACCCGGCGCAGGGCGCCCGTGCGTACCGGCGCGTCGTCCTCCCGCCGGTACGGAGGTCGCAGCAGCACCACGCACAGCACCAGCGTGACGAGCGCGATGACCGCCTCGACGAGGAAGACCGTGCGCCAGCTCGCGTCACCGCCGCTGCGGTGCAGCACCGACGCCAGCAGGCTGGCGAACACGATGCCGGCGCCGATGCCCGAGCCGGCCAGCCCGATGGCGGCCCCGCGGCGCGACGCCCGCACGACCGAGCCGGCCAGCCCGGGCGCCGGCACCCAGATGAACGCCCCGGCCAGGCCGGTCAGGGACAGCCCGACCGCGAGCGCCGCGGCGCTCTCGGCCCGCCAGAGCACCAGCAGCCCCGCGCTGGAGCCGACCAGCCCCCACCGGATCAGGACGGCCGGCTGGGCCCGCTTGGACAGCGCGCTGACCACCAGGGTGCCCAGCAGGTAGCAGCCGACGTTGGCCGTGCCGATCAGCCCGGCCACGGCGTAGGACTGAAGCAGGTCTCGGTCGATCGCCGGCAGCAGCAGGGCGTAGGAGAACCGGCCGAAGGCCTGGGCGACGCCGCTGGCCAGGGAGACCAGCACGAGAAGCCCGCGGGGCCCCATCCGGCTAGCCGCGCACGGCGGCGAGAGCCTCGGGAAGCGTGAAGGCGCCGGCGTACAGCGCCTTGCCGACGATGGCGCCCTCGACGCCCGGGACCTCGGCGATGGCCAGCAGGTCCGCGAGCGAGGAGACGCCGCCGGAGGCGACGACCGGGCGGTCGGTCGCAGCCGTGACCGAGCGGAGCAGCTCGAGGTTCGGGCCGGTGAGCGTCCCGTCGCGGCGCACGTCGGTGAGGACGTAGCGGGCGCAGCCCTCGGCGTCCAGGCGGGCGAGCACGTCGAACAGCTCGCCGCCGTCCTGCGTCCAGCCGCGGGCGGACAGCGTCGTGCCCCGCACGTCCAGCCCGACGGCGATGCGGTCGCCGTAGCGGGCGATCGCGGACGCGCACCACTGCGGCTGCTCCAGCGCCGCGGTGCCGATGTTGACGCGCGCGCAGCCGGTCGACAGGGCCGCCTCGAGGGAGGCGTCGTCGCGGATGCCGCCGCTCATCTCGACCGCCACGTCCAGCTCGCCGACCACGCGGGCGAGCAGCTCGCGGTTGGAGCCCCGGCCGAAGGCCGCGTCGAGGTCCACGAGGTGGACCCACTCGGCGCCGTCGCGCTGCCACTGCAGGGCGGCCTCGACCGGGTCGCCGTACGACGTCTCGCTCCCGGCCTCTCCCTGAACGAGGCGGACGGCCTGGCCGTCGGCCACGTCGACGGCGGGAAGCAGGACGAGGGTCACCGGTATCTCCTGGCGGGGTTGAAGAGGACGACGACGACGAGCGGCAGCGCGAACAGGGAGACGATCGCGATCCCCAGGCGGGGACCGGGGTGGCTGACCAGCTGCCAGGCGACGAACTGGGCGAGCAGCCAGCCCAGCGCCAGCCCGAGCTTGGCGCGGACCGGCAGGCGGCCGAAGCGGGGCTGCCGGCGCGGCGGCGTGGGGACCGCGGTCTTGAACTTCAGAACCCGCCGCCGGCGGGCCTGCCGGCGCGCGCGGTCGCGGTCGGCGGTGGCCCGCTCCTGCGCCCGGACGGCCTC
>JAOPWI010000419.1 GCA_025965755.1 Frankiales bacterium
GGGTTTTGTCCGCCGGGTGCCCCGCCGCCACCTGGGCCACGGCCGCGCACCCGGCCGCCTCGGGAGCGCCGGTTACGCCCCCGCCCCCGCCGCAGCCGGTCAGCAGCACAGCCAGCAGCCCGGCGACGGCCAGGGCGTACGGGGACGCTGTGCGGGAACGGGGCACCCACACGGTGTCGGACCGCCCGAACCGGACGTCGTCACCCGCCCGTGGCTACAGCGCGGGCGACCCTAGGCTCCTGCTGTGTCGACCTTGACCGAGCTCGTCCGGGCCCGCTGCGACCTCGACCAGCAGGACCTGGACTGGCTGCACCGGCTGGTCGGGGAGTGGCAGCTGGTGGCCGACCTGTCCTTTGCCGACCTCGTGCTGCACGTCCGGACCCCGTCCGGCCGCTGGCTGACGGTCGCCCACATGCGGCCCACCACCGGCCCCACGACCTCGCCGGAGGACCTCGTCGGCCTGCTGGTCGAGCCCAGCCTGGAGCGCCGGCTCGAGCGCGCCTTCCGTGACGGCCGGGTCGGCCGCGAGGGGGAGCCGGAGCGGCGCTCCGGCGGGCTGGTCAAGGTCGATGCGGTACCCGTGCGCCGGGGCGACGCGCGCATCGCCGTGCTCACCCTGGAGACGTCGCTCGGCGCCACCCGGATGCCCAGCCCGCTGGAGCTGGCCTACCTGACCAGCGCCGGGGAGCTGCTGCAGATGGTCGCCGAGGGCACCTTCCCGTACCCGCAGTCCGGCGACGTCTCGCCGGAGAACGCGCCGCGCGCCGGCGACGGGCTGCTGCGGCTGGACCGCACCGGTCACGTCGTCTACGCCAGCCCCAACGCGCTGTCGGCCTACCGCCGCCTCGGCGTGCCGGGCGACCTGCTCGGCGCGCACCTGGGGCAGACCATCGCCCGGATCAGCCCCACGGGGCCGGACGGCAAGGACGAGCCGCGCGGCTCGGCGGCCCTCGCCGCCACCCTGCGCTTCGCCGAGCCGCGGGAGTCCGAGGTGGAGGGCCAGGGCGCCACCGTGCTCATCCGGGCCATGCCCCTGGTGCCGGGCGGCCAGCGCCGCGGCGCGCTGGTGCTCGTCCGCGACGTCACCGAGCTGCGCCGGCGCGACCGCCAGCTGATGGGCAAGGACGCGACCATCCGCGAGATCCACCACCGGGTGAAGAACAACCTGCAGACGGTGGCCGCGCTGCTGCGCCTGCAGGCCCGCCGGATGGCCGACCCCGCGGCCCGCTCGGCTCTGGAGGAGTCGGTCCGGCGGGTGTCCTCGATCGCGCTGGTGCACGAGACGCTGTCCCTCACGCTGGAGGAGACGGTCGCCTTCGACACCATCGCCGACCGCGTCCTGGCGATGTGCGCCGAGGTCGCCGGCCCCGAGGGGGCGGTACGGGTGGAGCGCCGCGGCTCGTTCGGCCAGCTGTCGGCGGAGGTGGCCACGCCGCTGTCGATGGTGCTCACCGAGCTGGTGCAGAACGCCGCCGAGCACGCCTTCTCCGACGGCGGCGGTCAGGTGCTGGTGCTGCCGGGCCGGCGGGCCGGCGCGCTGGACGTCGTGGTCGCCGACGACGGGCGGGGGTTGCCGGAGGGCTTCGAGCTGGCCGGCTCCGGTCGCCTGGGGCTCACGATCGTGCGCACCCTCGTCGAGGGGGAGATGCAGGGAACGCTGCGCCTGCAGCGACGGGAGGGCGGCGGCACCGAGGTCTGGCTCGAGGTGCCGCTTCCGGACTAGGGCCCCAGGACCGCCGCGGCGCCGAGGCCGGGATCCTGGGCGGTCGCGCCGCTGAGCTGCTGGTAGAGCGCGAAGACGAGCAGGCCGAGCAGCAGAACGGCCAGCAGCGCCGTCAGCCGGAACGGCCAGACCGCCCGCCACGCCGCCGGTGCCTCGCGGGGCACCAGCGGCGGACGGACGTAGTGCTCGCCCATGTGCAGGCGGGTCAGGCGGTGAAGGAGCCGGCGCGCACGCCGCGGCGCTTGAGCGCGCGGCGCTCGTCCTCGTCCGTTCCGCCCCAGACGCCGGAGTCCTGACCGGTCTCCAAGGCCCACGTGAGGCAGTCCTCGACCACGGAGCACCGACGGCAGACGACCTTCGCCTCCGCCACCTGGGTGGCAGCGGGACCGGCCGTGCCGATCGGGAAGAACAGCTCCGGGTCTTCGTCGCGGCAGAGCGCGCGGTGGCGCCAGTCCATGCGGTCAACTCCTCAGGTCCGGATCCGGCGCTGGGCACCGGAGCCGCGCGTCACCGCGCCGCGTACATGCGACGTGGCCTTGCTCAACGAGCTCGGGACCGGACGTCGGTCGCGCGCAGGCGCTTCGGGGTGGCCGAGGCTCCGCGCGACTCCTGTCCCGGACCGGGCGCGGAGCCCGACGAGATCGTCACGTCAGCGTTGCACCGGGTGAATGCTGATGCAAGCACTGACGATCCTCGCTTCCCGACTGCGGGTGTCGCGTTCGTCACGTCGCTGTCGCGCCGGACTGCGGGCGGCACTGCCCCGGTTGTGCTCGCTGTAACACGGCCGCCAGGAAAACTTCTGGGACGGCCGGGCATACCGGACATCGCGGCCGGAGTTCTCAGACGACGACGGACAGCGCCCGCGGCACGGCCCGCAGCACGACGCGCGTGCGGTCGCCCAGGTCGTCCCCGTCGACCTGCAGCGGCACCGGGTGGCGCGCTGTCAGGACGAGCTCGTCGACGTCGTGTGCCTGCACCACCGCGCGGCCGCGGAGCCTGGGCTCCCGGGACAGGATCTGGCGCAGGTAGCGCAGCGTCGTGACGGCGCCGAGCCCGGTCAGGCCGAACAGGTCGAGGCCGGTGTCGAAGGACGCCTGCGGGCACGGGCGCACCGGCCGGGTGCCCAGGTAGGTCCAGGGGTCGCTGTTGCACACCAGGGCCAGCCCGAGCGGCTGCGGCGCCATGCCGGGGCGCTCCAGCACCAGCTCCGGCTCGGACCGGTCGGCGCCGAGAAAGAAGTGCTGCAGGCCCTGGCGGACGAACAGGCCGGGCGTCGCGCGCACGCCGTCGGCGCGGCGCTGCTCGACCTTGCGCACGACCGCGGCGTCCAGGCCCATGCCGGCGCAGAAGGTGAACCAGCGGCCGTCGGCCTGGCCCAGCCCCACCTCGCGGCGGCGCTCGCCGGCCAGCCCGTCCAGCAGCACTCCGGTGGCCTCGACGGGGGAGGAGGGCAGCCCCAGCGCGCGGGCGAAGACGTTGGCGTTGCCGCCCGGCACCACGCCCAGAGCCGGCAGGTCGCCGCGGGGTCCCTCGGCGAGCAGCCCGTTGACGACCTCGTTGACGGTGCCGTCCCCGCCGAGGGCCACGACGACGTCCAGGCCGTCCACCACCGCCTGCCGGGCGAGCTCCACGGCGTGGCCGCGAGCTTGCGTCTCGACGACGTCGAGCTTGGTCTCGGAGGCCAGCGCGTGGGCCAGCACCTCCCGTACCCCTGGCGTCGTCGCGGTGGCCTTGGGGTTCACGACGAGGAGGGTGCGCACGCGCCCCAGGATATCCGCGGGGGGCCGGGCTAACCTCCCTGCGATGACGACACACCGGCCCGCGCTGGCCGACCCGGTCGGCCGGGCGGCGCTGCTGCTGGGCGTGGAGGGCGTCGGGATCGCCGTCGTGGGGGCCGTGTACGCCGTGGTCGGCGTGGTGGGTGAGCCGGAGGACCGGTTCGCCACCGTGCTGGCCGGCGGGTGCACGGTGCTGGCCGGCGTGCTGGTGCTGCTGGTCGCCCGGGGGGTCGGCGGCGTGCGGCTGTGGGCCCGCTCGCCCGCGGTCGTGCTGCAGCTGCTCGCGCTGCCGGTCGGCCTCGGCCTGGTGCAGGGCCACGTCTGGGCGGCCGCCGCCGTGGTGCTCGGACTGGCCGGCGCGGTGCTCTACCTGCTGGCCACGCCGCAGGCCCGGCTCGCCTTTCGCGAGCCCGGCCCTACTCCTCGCTAAGCAGGCCCTCGCGGAGCTGGGCAAGGGTGCGGGCGAGCAGCCGGGACACGTGCATCTGGCTGATGCCGAGCTCGTTGGCGATCTGCGACTGCGTCATGCCGCCGAAGAAGCGGAGCATCAGGATCTTCTTCTCGCGGGCCGGAAGATTCTCGAGCAGCGGCTTGAGCGACTCGCGGTACTCCACGCCCTCGAGCGCGTCGTCCATCATGCCGAG
>JAOPWI010000097.1 GCA_025965755.1 Frankiales bacterium
GCCAGCGCGGCCTCGCGGATGCGCCGGATCGCCTCGGCCGGGTCGGCCGCGCCGTAGACCGCGGAGCCGGCGACGAAGACGTCGGCGCCCGCTGCCGCGCACAGCTCGACCGTCTTGGCCGTCACTCCCCCGTCGACCTGCAGCCAGACGTCCAGGCCGCGGCCGTCGATCGCCTCACGGCAGCGCCGGAGCTTGGGCAGCACCACGTCCAGAAAGCTCTGGCCGCCGAAGCCCGGCTCCACCGTCATGACGAGCAGCATGTCCAGCTCGGGGAGCAGGTCGATGTACGGCTCGACCGGCGTGGCCGGCTTGAGGGCCATCCCGGCGCGGGCGCCCTTGCTGCGCAGCTCCCGGGCCAGCCGCACCGGCGCCGCGGCGGCCTCGACGTGGAAGGTCACGCTGCCGGCACCCGCCTCGGCGTACTGGGGCGCCCAGCGATCCGGGTCCTCGATCATGAGGTGGCAGTCGACGGGCGTCGGGCTGGCCTTCAGCAGCGACTCCACCACGGGCAGCCCCAGCGTCAGGTTGGGCACGAAGTGGTTGTCCATCACGTCGACGTGCAGCCAGTCGGCGCTGCCCTCGACGCGGGTGCACTCGTCGGCGAGACGGGCGAAGTCGGCCGACAGGATGCTCGGCGAGATCAGGGCACGGCGGGTCATTCGCTGTCCTTGCGCAGGAGGGCCAGATGCATCGCGTCGGTGCCCTGGCGGTGTGGCCAGAGCTGGACGGCCGGGCCGTCGCCGAGGTGGGGGACGCCGGGAAGCAGCGGACGGGCGTCGAGCTGGGTCAGGCCGGGGTGGCGCCGCAGCACGTCGAACACCGGAACGGTGGTCTCGGCCAGGTGCGGCGAGCAGGTCACGTAGGCCAGCACGCCGCCCGGGCGCAGCAGCCCGACGGCGGCGTCCAGCAGCTCTCCCTGCAGCCGGGTCAGCGGCGCGACGTCCGAGGGCTGCCGGCGCCAGCGGGCCTCGGGACGGCGGCGCAGCGCGCCGAGGCCGCTGCACGGCGCGTCGAGCAGGATCCGGTCCACGCTGCCCGGACGCAGCGGCGGCGTACGGGAGTCCGTCGTCACGACGTCGCGGACGCCGGACCGGCGCACCAGCCGCGACCGGTGGTGCTGCGCCTCGAACGCCAGCAGGGCGGCGCCCCGCCCGTCCGCGAGCAGCTGGAGCAGGGACGCCTTGCCGCCGGGCCCGGCGCACAGGTCGACCCAGGTGGCGTCCGGGCCGTCCAGCGGCGCCGCGGCGAGGGCCAGCGCCATGAGCTGGCTGCCCTCGTCCTGCACTCCGGCGCGACCGTCCCGGACCGCCTGGAGCGCCCCGGGATCGCCGCCGTCGACCAGCCGCACGGCGTACGGGGACCACGGCCCGGGCTGGCCACCCGACGCCGCGACCAGCTCGTCGCGCGGCAGCCCGCGGGCGACCAGGTGGACCTCCGGGCGGGCGTCGTCGGCCTGCAGCGCCGCCTCGGTCTCGGCCAGGTCGCCGCGAAGGGCGTCTCGGAAGGCGGAGGCGATCCACCGCGGGTGGCTGCTGCGCAGGGCCAGCGCCGCCACGGCGTCGTCGGTCGGTGCCAGCTCGGCCAGCCACTGCTCGAGGTCCTTGGCGGCCACCTTGCGCAGCACCGCGTTGCAGAAGGCGGCCGGACCGGCCGTCGTCACCCGGCGCGCGAGGTCGACCGTCGCGCTGACGGCCGCGTGCGGCGGCGTGCGCATGCGCAGCAGCTGGTGGGCGCCGAGCCGCAGCACGTCGCGCACGGGCGGGTCGACCTTGTCCAGCGGCCGGTCGACGCAGGCCTGCAGCACCGCGTCGAGCAGTCCCTGCCCGCGCAGCGCCCCGTAGGCCAGCTCGGTCGCGAAGGCGGCGTCGCGGCTGTCCAGCCGCCGCTCGCGCAGCAGGCCGGGCAGAACGAGGTTGGCGTACGCGTCGCGCTCGCGGACCGCCACGAGCACGTCGTAGGCCGCGAGCCGGGCGGCGTCGGCCGCCGGCGCCCGCTTCTGCGGCGGCTTCGGGCGGTTCGGGCGCTGCGGACCCCCGGCGGGGCGACCCCGACCGGACGGCTGCTCGGTCATGCGAACCCCTCCCCCGGCTCGGGCCGCAGGCCGCGCAGCCAGTCGGTCGCGGGCATCTCGCTTCTGCCCTCCGGGCGGACCGTGCCGAGCTCGACCGCGGTGGTGCCCGTGCCGACGAGGCCGTCGCGCAGCGCCCCGGGGGCCAGCCGCTCGCCCGTCACGGTGACGGGACCGAGCTTGACGCGCTTGCCACGAAACGTCGTCCAGGGACCGGGCGACGGCGTGCACGCCCGGATCACCCGGTCCACCCGCATGGCGGGGGCGGTCCAGTCCACCCGGGCGTCCTCCACGGTGATCTTGGGGGCGCTCGAGACGCCGTCGGCCGGCTGCGGCACGGCGACGAGCTCGCCCCGCTCCAGCCCGTCCAGGGTGGCCACCAGCAGGCCGGCCCCTGCCGTCGCCAGCCGGTCGAGCAGGTCGGCGCTGGTGTCGGTCGGGCGTACGTCCTCGGTCGTGACGCCCAGCACCGGGCCGGTGTCCATGCCCTCCTCGAGCAGGAAGGTGGTCGCGCCGGTCACCTCGTCACCGGCGAGCAGCGCGTGCTGCACGGGGGCGGCACCGCGCCAGGCAGGCAGCAGGCTGAAGTGCAGGTTGACCCAGCCCAGGCGCGGAATGTCCAGGACGGCTCGCGGGACCAGCGCGCCGTACGCCACGACCGGGCAGCAGTCCGGGCCGAGGGCGCGCAGGCGGTCCTGGAAGTCGGCCTCCCGCGGGTGCGCGGGGGTGAGCACCTCGACGCCGGCCTGCTCGGCCAGCTCGCGCACCGGGCTCGGGCGCAGCGTGCGGCCGCGGCCCGCGGGGGCGTCGGGCCGGGTCACGACGGCGAGCACCTCATGACCGCTGTCGAGCAGGGCCTGCAGGCTCGGCAGCGCGGGGGCCGGGGTGCCCGCGAACACGAGCCTCATCGCCGGGTGCGGGTCAGAGCGCGCGCCCGAACAGGGGGTGGGGGCTGGCCTTGACGACCGGCGCGGGCTGGTTGGCCCACTCCGCCTCGCGCACGGCGTCGAGCGCGGCGCGCTTGGTCTCCGCGTCGAGCCGGTCGATGAACAGCACGCCGTCCAGATGGTCGGTCTCGTGCTGAACGCAGCGGGCCATGAGGTCCCGGCCCTCGATCGTGACCGGGTCGCCGTAGACGTTCTGCCCGTGGGCGACGACGTGCTCCTTGCGCACGCAGTCGAAGGTCAGGTCGGGCAGCGACAGGCACCCCTCGGGCCCGTCCTGCTCCTCGTCACTCGGAAAGTGCAGCACCGGGTTGATCAGGTGGCCGAGGACGTCGTCGACGTCGTAGGTGAACACCCGCAGGCTGACCCCCAGCTGCGGCGCCGCCAGCCCCACGCCGGGGGCGTCGAGCATCGTGTCGGTCAGGTCCTTGACGAGGGTGCGGAGCTCCTTGTCGAAGGTGGTGACGACCTCGGCGCGGGTACGAAGAACGGGGTCGCCGAGCAGGCGGATGGGTCGGAGTGCCACGACGTCATCCTACGGGCGGGGTCAGACGGGACTGGCCGGGTCGAGCTCGACCCGGAGCATGGCGACCATGCGCGCGCTGCGCAGCGCGACGGCAGATCGGGAGG
>JAOPWI010000428.1 GCA_025965755.1 Frankiales bacterium
CGGCGGGGGCGGCGGCGCACCACGTGGTCGGCCGGGCGGACGTCAGCGCTGGCCAGGCTGCGGCGCACCACCGCGACCGGGGCGGCCCGGCGCACGGCCAGCGGGGCGAACCCGAGGCGGGCGAAGAACCGGTTGGCGTCGCGGGAGCCGGGGTTGACCGAGACGACGAGCTGCTCGATCCCCCGCTCCTCGGCGAGCGCGGCGGCCGCGGCCACCAGCGCCTTGCCGGCGCCCCGCCGCTTGGAGCGGTTGCTGACGACCGCGTGGCTCATGTGGACGGCGGGCAGGTCGAGCAGCGCGTTGGCCGGGCCGATGGCGAACAGCGCCATGCCCAGCGGCTCGTCCTGGTCGTCCACGGCGATGACCAGGTGACGGTCGGGATCCGCCAGGGCCTCGGCGTAGCGAGCCTCCAGCACCGACCGCGTGCAGGCGACGGCGCCCGGCCCGCGCTTGGTTCCCTCAGACACCGGCAGCAGCTGGTCCCGCAGCTCCTCGCCGAAGGCGAGCAGCACCGGAAGATCCTCGGCCGTGGCCGGCCTGACGCGTACGGAGGTCCACGACACGAATGCTCTCCCAGGGTTCACGGTGCGCAGGTGTCTCAGCCTTCGAGCGGAGGCGTGGGCGGGCCTCGTCCAGGGCCGCGTCCTCCAGACGCCGACCCCTAGGCTCCCGCCGAGCCCGCAGGCACCCTAGGACGCCCGACCGGGTCCGTCGAGCCGCACCCGGCTGGCACCCGCCAGCGCACCCGACTTGTCCCGAGATGGAGGCAGATCCGGGACCAGGCTGGTGCGCAACCTGCGTTGACGGGCTCTCGCGGGCACGTCTAGCCTCCCCCGCAGCGGGGCCCGGGTCGCCGAGTAGAGAACGTGCGGGGTCGGGGAAGACCCGCGCGGAGCCAAAGGCGGCACGGGCCTCGCGTTGCCGCCCGGGCGCCTGACCACCCGGGCTACGCCGCCTTCGCGCCGGCGGGCCGGCCAGCCCGGTGAGCGCCACCTGCCGGACGCCCGCGTGTCGCCGCAGCGCCCGCTCGACGTCCCGCTCCCGGGGCAGCAGGCTCACCCGGACGGGTGAGCCCACCGGCTTGTCGTTCGTGACCTCCACGACACGTGCAGCTGGTTATGCTCCGCCGCGACCTGCAGCGACAGGCCACAGGTCGGCCTGGCTTCTCCGGTCGAAGAGCCGCGCCGGACGCCCAGAACGGGAGACCACTTGCGCTCGACTCTCCGCGCGGCCGTCGGCGCGCTGGTTGCCCTGCTGTGCCTGCTGCTCCTCCCGTCCGCCGCCTGGGCTCAGGCCTCGCCGGGTCCCGGAGCCGGTACGGGGGGCACCGCCAGTCCCGCCGCCTCCCCGGCAGTCGGCGGCGGCGAGGCCGTCCGCGGGCGGCTGCTCCACGCCGGGGAGCCGGTCCCCGGCGCGGTCATCACGGTCAAGACCCCGGACGGCGCCGACGTCGGGCAGGACACGACCGACGACGCCGGCGACTGGCTGGTGCCGGTCCCGGCACCCGGGTCCTACGTCGTGACGCTCCAGGCCGAGTCGCTCCCGGACGGCGTGCAGCTGCGCCCGGGCAGCCGCAACGAGGTCACCCTCCCGGTCGCCGCCGGGCAGGAGCGCCCGGTGCTGTTCGCTCTGGGCGAGGGCACGCGCAAGACCACGAGCGACCTCGACCGGCTCCCCCAGCTCGCCCTCGACGGCTTGAACTTCGGCCTCATCATCGCACTGGCGGCCGTCGGGCTGTCCCTCATCTACGGCACGACCGGCCTGGTGAACTTCGCGCACGGCGAGCTCATCACCCTCGGCGCGCTGCTCGGCTACTTCTTCAACGCGGTGCTGGGCCTGCAGCTCATTCCGGCCGCCCTCGCCGCCGTCATCGTCGCGGGCGTGCTGGGCGGGCTCCAGGACCGGGGGCTGTGGAGACCGCTGCGCAAGAGGGGCACCGGCCTGATCGCCATGCTGGTCGTGACGATCGGCCTGGCGCTGTTCCTGCGCGGCCTGTTCCTGTTCCTGTTCGGCGGCGCGACGCGGCCCTACCGCGACTATCAGGCGCAGACCGGCTACGACCTCGGTCCGGTCAGCCTGGCGCCCAAGGACGCCATCAGCATGGCGATCTGCGTGCTCATGCTGCTCGTCGTGGGGTACGCACTGCTGCGCACCCGGCTCGGCAAGGCGACCCGCGCGGTCTCCGACAATCCGGCGCTCGCCGCGTCGTCCGGCATCGACGTCGAGCGGGTCATCTCGGTGGTCTGGATCGCCGGCGCCTCCCTCGCGGCGCTCGCCGGCATCCTGCTCGGGCTCGCCCAGCAGGTCAGCTTCCAGCTCGGCTTTCAGATCCTGCTGCTGGTCTTCGCCGGCGTCACGCTCGGCGGCCTGGGCACGGCGTTCGGCGCCCTCGTCGGCAGCCTGGTGGTCGGGATCTTCACGCAGGTCTCCACGCTCGTCGTGCCGACCGAGCTGAAGAACGCCGGCGCCCTCGCCATCCTCATCCTCATCCTGCTCGTGCGGCCCCAGGGCATTCTGGGCCGCGCCGAGCGGGTCGGCTGACCGGGAGTCGCCCGCCATGGACTGGTCCACGATCTTCACGAACGCGCTGACCGCCATGATCGGCCTCGAGACGGTGATCTTCGCACTCGCGGCCATCGGGCTCAACGTGCACTTCGGCTACACCGGGCTGCTGAACTTCGGCCAGGCGGCCTTCCTCGCGGTGGCCGCCTACGGCCTGGCGATCTGCGTCGCGGAGTTCGACCTGCCGACCCTCGTGGGCGTCGCGGTCGGCCTCGCCGGGGCGGTGCTGCTGGCTCTGCTGCTCGGCGCGCCCACGCTGCGGCTCCGGGCCGACTATCTGGCCATCGTCACCATCGCGGCCGCCGAGATCGTCCGGCTGGTGTTCCGCTCGGTGTCGCTGTCGGAGTACACCGGCGGCAGCGACGGGCTCGGCCGCTTCGCTCAGGGCTTCTACTCCATCAACCCCTACTCCACGGGCCGGTACGGCCTGGGGGCCGTCGACTTCGACGAGCGCCAGACCTGGGTGCTCACGGTCGGCTGGATCCTCGTGGCGCTGTCCTGCCTGCTGGTCTGGCTGCTCATGAGCAGCCCCTGGGGCCGCGTCCTGAAGGCGATCCGCGAGGACGAGGATGCCGTCCGCAGCCTGGGCAAGAACGTCTACTCCTACAAGCTGCAGAGCCTGGTGCTCGGCGGCGTCATCGGTTGCCTGGCCGGCTTCATCCAGGCGTGGGGGCGGGCCAACGTGCAGCCGGACAACTTCAGCACCGAGACCACGTTCTACGCGTACACGATCGTCATCCTCGGCGGCGCGGCCCGCGTGCTCGGCCCGGTCGTCGGCGCGATGATCTTCTGGCTGCTGCTGTCGCTCACCGACAACATCCTCAACGCCGCCAAGGACGCCGGCTACATCTCCGACGCCATCCTGGAGACCTCGCAGGTCGGCCAGGTACGCCTCATGCTGGTGGGGCTCGGACTGATGGCACTCATGATCTTCAGGCCGCAGGGCCTGCTCGGCGACCGTAGGGAGCTCGCGCTCGATGCCCGCTGACATCCCGGCCTCCTCCGGCTCCGTGCCCCTGGGCCAGGGCGCGGCTCCGGCGCCACGCCGCCAGGCGGCGCTGGCCGCGCTGGCTGACGTCGCGCCGGAGCCGGGCT
>JAOPWI010000016.1 GCA_025965755.1 Frankiales bacterium
GGGCGTCCGCCTCGCGGTTGACCGAGGCGGTCCGGCGGCGGGCCGGCGCCTTGGTCAGCGACGTGGACCCGGCCGGCTTGCGCCGCGGCGCCTTGGTCAGCGAGGTCTCCTTGGCCCGGCCACGGGCGAGGTCCTCCAGGTCCGCCGGGCCCATGACGGCCAGCTCGGCCGGGGTGAGCACGGGCGGCTTGTCCGACAGCGGCCGGCGGCCGTTGGCCGTGGGGTGCGCGCGCTGCGGGCGCTTCTCGACGGCGGCGAAGATCTCCAGAACCTCGTCCTTGGAGAGCGTCTCCTTGTCGAGCAGCTTGAGCACCATGTCGTCGAGCACGTCGCGGTACTCCACCAGGATCTCCCACGCCTCGTGGTGGGCGTTCTCCACCAGCGCGCGGACCTCGGCGTCCACCTGCGCGGCGACCTCCTCGGAGTAGTCGCGGCCGTGGCCCAGGTCGCGGCCCATGAAGACCTCGCCGGACTCCTGGCCGAACTTCACCGCGCCGAGGCGCTCGCTCATGCCGTACTGCGTGACCATGGCCCGCGCGGTGGCGGTGGCCTTCTCGATGTCGTTGCTGGCGCCCGTGGTCGGGTCGTGGAAGACCAGCTCCTCGGCCGCGCGGCCGCCCATCGCGTAGGCCAGCATGTCGAGCAGCTCGGCCCGCGACTGGGAGTACTTGTCCTCGGTCGGCAGCACCATCGTGTAGCCGAGGGCGCGGCCACGCGGCAGGATCGTGATCTTGTGCACAGGGTCGGTGTTGGGCAGCGAGTGGGCGACCAGGGCGTGACCGGCCTCGTGGTAGGCGGTCACCTTCTTCTCCTTGTCGCTCATCAGCCGGGTGCGCCGCTGCGGCCCGGCCATGACGCGGTCGATCGACTCCTCGAGCGTCGTCGCGCTGATCTGCTTCTGGCCGGTACGGGCGGTCAGCAGCGCCGCCTCGTTGATGACGTTGGCGAGGTCGGCACCGGTGAACCCGGGCGTGCGCCGGGCGATGACCTGCAGGTCGGCGTCGGGCGCCATCGGCTTGCCCTTGGCGTGGACCTCGAGGATCTGCCGGCGGCCCTGCATGTCGGGGCGGTCGACGGCGATCTGCCGGTCGAAGCGGCCCGGGCGCAGCAGCGCCGGGTCCAGGATGTCGGGCCGGTTGGTGGCGGCAATGAGGATGACGCCGCCCTTGACGTCGAAGCCGTCCATCTCGACCAGCATCTGGTTCAGCGTCTGCTCGCGCTCGTCGTGGCCGCCGCCCATGCCGGCGCCGCGGTGACGGCCGACGGCGTCGATCTCGTCGATGAAGATGATCGAGGGCGCGTTGGCCTTGGCCTGCTCGAACAGGTCGCGCACCCGGCTGGCGCCGACGCCGACGAACATCTCGACGAAGTCCGAGCCGGAGATCGAGTAGAACGGCACGCCCGCCTCACCGGCGACCGCCCGCGCGAGCAGGGTCTTGCCGGTGCCGGGCGGCCCGTACAGCAGGACGCCCTTGGGGATCTTCGCGCCGATGGCCTGGAACTTGGCCGGGCTCTCGAGGAACTCCTTGATCTCGTGCAGCTCCTCGATCGCCTCGTCCGCACCGGCGACGTCGGCGAACGTGGTCTTCGGAGTGTCCTTGCTGACCAGCTTGGCCTTGGACTTGCCGAACTGCATGACGCGGCTGCCGCCGCCCTGCATGGAGTTCATGAAGTAGAAGAGCAGGCCCAGAATGATGATGAAGGGCAGGAAGCTGACGAGGATCGAGACCAGCAGGCTCTGCTCGTTGACGCGGACGTCGTAGCGCACGCCGGCGCTGTCCAGCGCCCGGGCGAACTGCTCGCCCTGGTTGGCCAGGAACTTGGCCTGGATCTTCTTGCCGCCGTCGTCGAGGGTGACCCGGACCTGCTGCTCCTTGTCGAGCAGGAGCGCGGTCTCACCCTCCTTGTCGGTGTTGCGGACGTCGCCGTCCTCGATGGCGGCCAGGACGGTGGAGGTGTCGGTGGTCGTGTACTCACCGTCACCCCGCAGCCCGCCGGACAGCGCCAGCAACAGCAGGAGGCCGAGCGTGACGTAGAGGAACGGTCCGCGAGTGAAGCGCTTGAGGTTCATCGAAGCGGGGCCGGAGCCCCGTCCCTCCTGACGGCGGAAGCAGATCAACGAAGGTACACCGCGGGCGGAGGCCCACGTCGAGTCCAACGGTCGCCGCCGGAGCGGTGTTCCGCCCCCGTGGAGCGCGCCGTCAGGCGGTGTAGACCTCGGCACGCAGCAGCCCCAGGAAGGGCAGGCCGCGGTAGCGCTCGGCGTAGTCCAGGCCGTAGCCGACGACGAACTCGTTGCCGATGTCGAAGCCGACGTAGCGCACCGGCACCTCGACCTTGGCGGCCTCGGGCTTGCGCAGCAGGGCGCACACCTCGACGCTCGCCGGCCCGCGCGCCTGCAGGTTGCGCAGCAGCCAGGACAGCGTCAGGCCGGAGTCGATGACGTCCTCGACGACCAGCACGTGCTTGCCGGTGATGTCCTTGTCGAGGTCCTTGAGGATGCGCACGACGCCGGAGCTGCTCGTGCTGCTGCCGTACGAGGAGACGGCCATGAACTCCATCGACGCCGGCGTCCGCAGCGCCCGGGCCAGGTCGGCCATGACCATGACCGCGCCCTTGAGAACGCCGACCAGCAGCACCTCGCGGCCCACGTAGTCGGCGTCGATCGCCGCGGCCAGCTCGGCCACCTTGTCGGCGATCTCCCGCTCGGAGATCACGACCCGCTCGATCTCCGGAGGCACGTCCGCTGAGGTCACGTCGGCGAGGCTAGTCGGGCGGCTGGACGAGCAGCCGGCCAGCCTCCCGTCGCAGCGCGACCCCGCCCGGCAGGGCGACCGGTCCCTGACCGGACCACTGCTCCACCAGCGCGCGCAGCGCCTGGACGTGGGCGGCGGTGACGGCCCGGCCGCAGGCCCGCTCGGCCAGCCCGGCCAGCGCCCGGGCCCGCAG
>JAOPWI010000029.1 GCA_025965755.1 Frankiales bacterium
CGCCCGGCCGGGTGCGGAGCTACGGCAGCAGCCCGCCGAGCACGCCGGCCGCCGCCTCGCCATCGCCCTGGACCTGCAGCCGCGGGTCGGACAGCGGCAGCCGCCCCCACAGCAGCAGGAGCAGGACGCCGGCCGGGCCGGACACGGTGGCGAGGGACGGCAGGTCCGGCCCGACCTGCCACGCCTGACCGGTGTCGCAGCGCAGGGCGAGCCCGCCCGGGAGCGTGGGGACGCGGCCCAGGGCGACCTGGCGCGGCACGAAGACGGTCAGCGCCTCGTCGATCCCGTCGGCCGCCAGCTCGGCGTCGAGCACGCCCTCGCGGCCGAGCGCCGCCTCGACGTCCCAGCGGTGCACGGCGGTCTCCTGCAGCTGCCGGCGCTGCCAGAACGCCGCCGTGCGCGGCGTCGGCCCGAAGCCCCAGGCCGGCTCGTCGGGCGCTGCCTGCTCGAGCGCGGCGACGACCTCCTCGGCGCACGCGGCGTACCAGGCGGCGAGGTCCTCGCCGGGGGTCGCCTCGACGTACGGCGCCTTCTCGCCCCGGGCGCGCACCTGCGCGGCCGCCCAGACGTGCACGTTGCCGAGGTGGGTGGTGAGGTCGAGCACGGTCCAGCCGGGGCAGCCCGGCACCGGGAGGTCGGCGCTGCCCTCGCGGAGCAGCGCCGTCACCCGGCCGGTCTCGGTACGCAGGTCGTCCATGGCCGGGGTCAGCGCCCCTGCTGGGCGGCCTTCACGAGCCCGCCGCCGATGATGAGCCGCTGGATCTCGCTGGTGCCCTCGTACAGGCGCAGCAGGCGGACCTCGCGGTAGATGCGCTCGACCGGGACCTCGCGCATGTAGCCCGTGCCGCCGTGGATCTGCACCGCCAGGTCGGCGACCTTGCCGACCATCTCGGTGCAGAACAGCTTGGCGACCGACGGGGCGATGCGGCGGTCCTCGCCGGACACCCACATCGCGGCGGCGTCGCGGGCCAGCGCGCGGCCGGCCATCACGCCGGCCTGCATGTCGGCGAGCATCGCCTGGACCAGCTGGAAGCTGCCGATCGGCGTGCCGCCCTGGGTGCTGGCCGCCGCGAAGGCCACCGACTCGTCCAGCGCGCGCTGGGCCGCACCGACCGACAGCGCCGCGATGTGCACGCGGCCACGAGCCAGCGAGGTCAACGCCGCCCGGTAGCCGACGTCCTCGGAGCCGCCGATGATGGCGGACGCGGGCACCCGTACGTCGGTGAAGGTCACGTCGGAGGTCCAGGCGCCCTCCTGGCCCATCTTCCTGTCCTTCACGCCGACCGAGACGCCCGGCGTGTCGGCCGGCACCAGGAAGACGGCGATGCCGGCGCCCGAGCCGTCGGCCGGGCGGGTGCGTGCGAACGTCACGAACAGGTCGGCCAGCGGCGCGTTGGTGATCCAGCGCTTGTCGCCGTTGAGCACCCAGTCCTCGCCGTCCCGGACGGCCTTGGTGCGCAGGCCGGCCGGGTTGGAGCCGGCGCCCGGCTCGGTCAGCGCGAAGGACGCGACCACCTCGCCGGAGGCGAGCCGGCCGAGCCACTGCTGCTTCTGCTCGTCGGTGCCGAAGCCCACCAGCACCTGCCCGGCGATGCCGTTGTTGGTGCCGAACATCGAGCGCAGGGCCAGCGACGTGTAGCCGAGCTCCATGGCCAGCTCGACGTCCTGCACGAGGTTGAGCCCGAGGCCGCCGAACTCCTGCGGGATCGCGTAGCCGAACAGGCCCATGTCCCGGACCTTCGCGCGCAGATCCTCCGGAATCGCGTCGGTGTCCATGATCTCCAGCTCGCGCGGGACCACCTGCTTGCGCACGAAGTCCTTGACCTGCGAGCGGATCACGGTGAAATCGTCGTCGGACACCTCAGGTCCCGCTGTCGTCATGCGCGCAGTCTTCCTCAGCCGGTCCAGCGCTCGAACACCGCGGCCAGGCCCTGCCCGCCGCCGATGCACATGGTCTCCAGCCCGTACCGGGCCTCCCGGCGCTGCATCTCGCGCGACATGGTGGCCAGGATGCGTACGCCGGTGGCGCCGACCGGGTGGCCCAGCGAGATGCCGGAGCCGTTGACGTTCATGCGCTCGAAGTCCTTCTCGCCGAAGCCCCACTCACGGGTGCAGGCGAGGACCTGTGCGGCGAAGGCCTCGTTGAGCTCGATGAGGTCCATGTCGGCCAGGCTCAGGCCGGCCCGCTCGAGCGCCTTCGCCGAGGCGGGAACGGGCCCGATGCCCATGGTCGCGGGCGGCACGCCGGCGACGGCCCACGAGACCAGGCGCACCAGCGGCCGCAGCCCGAGCCGCTCGGCGTTCTCCGGCGACGTGACGATGCAGGCCGCGGCGGCGTCGTTCTGGCCGCTGGCGTTGCCGGCGGTCACGGTCGCGTCCGGGTCGGCCTTGAGCCGGATCGGGCGCAGGCCGGCCATCGTCTCCAGGCTGGCGTCCGGGCGCGGGTGCTCGTCGGTGTCCACGACCTGCTCGCCCTTCCTGGTCCGCACGGTCACCGGGACGATCTCCTCGGCGAAGACGCCGGACTGCTGCGCCGCGACGGCGCGCTGGTGCGACGTCACCGCCAGCTGGTCCTGCTCCTCGCGCGCAATGGAGTAGTCGCGGCGCAGGTTCTCGGCCGTCTCCAGCATGCCGCCGGGCACGGGGTAGCTCTTGCCGCCGGCCGTGACGCGCCCGCGGGCCAGCGCGTCCTGCATGGTCACGCTCTCGCCCTTGGGGCCCCAGCGGATGTCGGAGGAGTAGAAGACCGCCCCGCTCATGCTGTCGGCGCCGCCCGCGATCACGAGCTCGCTGGCGCCGGTCTGCACCTGCATCGCCGCGTTGATGACGGCCTGCAGCCCGGAGCCGCACCGCCGGTCGATCTGGATGCCGGGCACCTCGATGGGCAGGCCGGCGTCCAGCGCGACCAGGCGCCCGAGAGCCGGCGACTCGCTGGTCGGGTAGACGCAGCCGAAGATCACGTCGTCGACGCTCTCCGGCGGGATGCCGGAGCGCTCGACGAGCCCCCGGACCACCGTGGAGCCCAGCTCGTGCACCGGGACGTCGCGCAGGACCCCGCCGTAGCGGCCCACTGGCGTCCGCAGGGGCTCGCAGATCACTGCCTCGCGCATGTCGTCTCCTCGTGGTGCGGCGGACCCCGACCGTACGGCGGGCGCCCGCCTGGCAGGGCGAGCGGGTAGACCTCGTGACCGCCGCCGGGCTGTGGTGCTCCTGTGTCGGCGTGCCGGAGGACGCCTCCCCCGCCGGGCGTCACGGTCGAGGTCCGGAACGCCGTCCCGCACTGGCCTGCTGACCGGCGGGCCGTGCCCCTCGGCCGTAACGGTGGGCCGGCCGACGGCGATGAGCAGGCAGGAACGACGGTTCAGATTCGCGACCGTCGCCGTCAGGCGACGAGGCGAGCAACGCACGGCCCAAGGGGGCCACCATGAACAGCAGTCAAGCGCGAGCCGCAGCAAGCGCAGCCCTCGTGGCTGCCTTCGAATCAGCCCGCGCCGTGGGCTACGCCCCGCGGACGCCGGAGATGCTCACCCTCAACCGGGCGCAACTGAGCTGGGCCCTGATCAAGCAGATCGACCCCATCGGCTCCAGTCGCGACCACCTCGGCGAGGCCATCGCCGCCTGAAGGGGTCGCGGAGTGGGCTGCGGTCAGCCGGTGCACCGGGGCACGCCCGACGAGCCCAGCCACGGCCCCCCGCAGGACCGCCCCTCCGGCGTGCCGCGCCCAGGTCCACTACCTTTCCCGGGAAACGCCGGGTCCGTCGAGGTCGAGCACGAGCGGCGCGTGGTCGGACGGCGCCTCGCCCCGCCGCGCATCGCGGTCCACCCAGGCGTCGGTGACCCGCGCCGCGAGCGCCGGGTTGACCAGCGCCAGGTCCAGGCGCATGCCGCGGCGCTTCTGGAAGCCGAGCATGCGCATCTCCCAGAACGTCCAGGGGTGCCGCGCGTCGTCGGGGTCGGCCGAGGCCCGGGGCAGCAGGTCGGTGAGCCCGTCCCGGCCGACGCCCGCCCGCTGCGCCTCCAGGGCGGCGCGCTCGGCCACGGACACGTGCGTCCCGCCGTCGAAGACGGCCGGGTCCCAGACGTCGGCGTCCGTCGGCGCGACGTTGAAGTCACCC
>JAOPWI010000102.1 GCA_025965755.1 Frankiales bacterium
GCCACAAGGGCGCGCGGCTGACCCAGCAGGTCAACCTGCCCGGTCGCTTCCTGGTCTACGTGCCCGGCGGCTCGATGACCGGGATCAGCCGCAAGCTCCCGGACAAGGAGCGCACCCGGCTCAAGGACATCCTCAAGAAGATCGTCCCCGAGGACGCCGGTGTGATCATCCGGACCGCCGCCGAGGGCGCCTCGGAGGAGGAGCTCACCCGTGACGTGGCCCGGCTGCAGGCGCAGTGGGAGGTCATCCAGACCAAGGCGTCCTCGACCAGCAACGCGCCGACGCTGCTCTATGGCGAGCCGGACCTGGCCATCCGGGTGATCCGGGACGTCTTCAACGAGGACTTCAAGCGCCTGGTCGTGCAGGGCGACGACGCCTGGGACACCGTTGAGGCCTACGTCGCGCACGTCTCCCCGGAGCTGTCCGAGCGGGTGCAGCGCTACACCGGCACCGGCGACGCCTTCTCCGACCTGCGCATCGACGAGCAGCTGATGAAGGCCCTGGACCGCAAGGTCTGGCTGCCGTCGGGCGGCTCACTGGTCATCGACCGCACAGAGGCGATGACGGTCATCGACGTGAACACCGGGAAGTTCGTCGGCTCCGGGGGCAACCTCGAGCAGACCGTCACGCGGAACAACATCGAGGCCGCCGAGGAGATCGTCCGCCAGCTCCGGCTGCGCGACATCGGCGGCATGATCGTCGTCGACTTCATCGACATGGTCCTGGAGAGCAACCGCGACCTCGTGCTGCGCCGGCTCACCGAGTGCCTGGGCCGGGACCGGACCAAGCACCAGGTCGCCGAGGTGACCTCGCTGGGCCTGGTGCAGATGACCCGCAAGCGGGTCGGCCAGGGCCTGCTCGAGTCGTTCAGCGAGACCTGCGATGCCTGCGGCGGTCGCGGCGTGCACGTGCGCACCGACCCGGTCGACGCCCGCTCCGGTGGCGCCGGCCCGGAGACGGCCGCGCGCCTCGAGCGGATCGCCGCCGCGGCCGTCAAGGCCAAGCCGGCCGAGGCCGCTGGGGACGTCGCCTCCTCGGAGGAGGAGGCGACCGACCGGCCCAAGCGCCGGCGCCGCGGGGGCCGGGGCTCGGGCGCCGCCACCGTGGCGCCGCAGGACGAGATGGCCGAGCTCATGAGCGAGCCGGCCGGCAGCGAGATCCCGCCGGACCTGCTGGACACGCCCACCGGCCCGCCCGCCGTGACCGGGGGCCTCGACCTCGAGGTCGACCCGCTGCTCGACGCCGTGGCCGACGCTGCGGCCACCGTCGCCGCCGACCCGGTGGCCGGCAGCACGCCGGCGGTCTCGCCGGAGCTGGAAGAGGAGCTCACCGCGGCCGAGCGGTCGGTGTCGCCGACCCGCGGCGGCGCGCACCCGGCCGGCTCCGGCGACGCGCAGGACCTGCCCGCCGCCGGTGCCCAGCCGGTCGTCGAGCCGGACGTGCTGCCCGAGCTGTCCGACCAGCCGCCGGCCGACCTGGAGGATCTCCCGGTCCTGCCGCCGGAGATCGCCAGCGTGCTGGACCCGGAGCCGGCTCCCGCTCCCAAGCGCCGTCGCCGGGCCACCAGCCGCCCGGCCGGACCGCCCACGGTCTGACCCGCCCGTCCCCGTACGCCCCGCTGCGCCTGTCGCAGCGGGGCGTACGGCGTTCGCGGGAGGGTCGTACGCCGCGGCGCTGCTAGAAGATCAGCGTGCGGCGCAGCAGGCTCGTGCCCTGCAGGGAGGTCATGTCGGTGCTGGTGCGGGCGAAGACGTCGAACGAGCCGGACCCGGTGAAGCGGCGCTGGATCGTGTAGCGGCCGTCGCTTCCGGTGCGGGCCTGGGCGGTGAGGACGTCACCGCTGGCGGTGCGGCGGAACAGGCTCACGATCTGACCGGGGCGGCGCGGGTTGGTCGGACCGGTGAAGGTGTAGACCCGGGGCCCGTTGCGGACCGCGCTGATGCCGATCGCGGAGCGCACGCTGAGGACGACGGAGGCGCTGGCGGTGCAGCCGACCTCCTGCGCGTACAGCCGGGTGTTGGTCGCCGGGTAGACCCGCCAGACCGTCGTGCTGCCGGTGGCGACGACCTCGCGGACGACGCGGAACGTCGTGCTGGGGCGGCTGTAGGCCCACAGCCGCACGGTGCGACCGGTGGTGCTGGTCACCGTGACGTCGGAGGGCCGGCCGGCCGTGATGGTCGCCGGCGACACCCGCGTGCTGGCGCCGGTGGAGCAGGCCGGGCCCGGAGTGGGCGACGGCGACGGGGCGGGGCCGGTGGTGAAGGTGTTGAGCTCGGTGTCCGCGCAGGTGCCGGCCGCGGGGCTGGGCGTGGCGTTGGTCCCGCCCGCGCCCGCGGAGGCCGAGCACTGCGTGCCCGCGCTGGTGATCGTCGCGGTGACCTGCTGGTCGCCGGTCTCGCGGTCCTGCGAGACGACGTCGACCGCGGCGATGCCGGCCGCGTTGGTCGTCACCGCGACCGAGCTGGTGCCCGTACGGAAGGCGCCGGCGCCGGTCTCGGTGAAGGTCACCTGGACTCCCCGGACCGGCGAGCCGTTGGTGTCGGTGACGAGCGCGGTGAGCTCGCGGACGCCGCCGGAGGCGGTGACCATCGGCCCCTCGGGGCGCAGGTCGACGAACCGGGCGTCCCGCACCGCGTTGCGGAAGGTGACGGTGCCCGTGTCGCTGCTGATCTCGCCCGGCCCGGGGGTGGCCGGGTCCTGGGCGGCGTCGCCGGCCGGGTCCTGACCGCGGATGGTGGCGGTGACGCTGAGCGACTCGCCCCCGACCGGGGTGCGCTCGGTCAACGTCGCGGAGCAGGTGCCGTTGGCGGCGGTCACGCACTCGGTGGCGTCGGTCGTGGTGGCGCCGTTCAGGCCGGCGGTGCCGGCAGCGGTGCCGGTGGCGACGGTGGCGTCCGCGCCGTTCTCGGTGAAGCGGACGATGGCCCCCTGGACCGGCGTGGCCGCGCCGTTGCCGGCCCGCCGGACGACGGTGGCGACGACGACCGCCGAGCCGTTGGTGCGGCCGGCCGGCAGCGCGGCGTCGCAGTCCTCGGGCGAGGTGCCGGCGGTCTGGCAGGTCAGCGCCACCTGGAGTCCGGTGGGTGCGGCGGCCGACGCGCGGGTGACGGTGTCCTTCGGCTCGTTGGCGTCGGCGCCGGGGCCGCCCGCGCCGTCGGTCTGGTTGACGAAGACGAGCACGGTGTCGTTGCCGGCCCGGGTGCCCGGGTAGCTGCAGGTGGCCTGGCCGGCGTTGCTGCTCGGCGTGCACCTCACGGCGGCCCCCGCGTTGACCCCGGTGACGACGACCGACGGCGTGACGCCCGCGACGGTGTCGCCGGCGCAGGTGCCGGTGCCCCGGTCGGCGACGAGCCCGCCGTTGGTCTCCGCGCCGGTGGTCGGATGGACGACGACGTGATTGGTCAGCGTGACCAGGACGACGTGAGGCTCGCCCACGTAGTCGGTGTCGGCCTCGCCGCGGGCGTCCACGCACTGCACGGCGTTCGCGGCCTGCTGGCTGCCGGGGGCGCCACCCGGCGAGACGAACAGCACGGAGACGTCCTGGATCTCGGTGGCCTGTCGGACGTCGTCGTTGTTG
The DNA here is from genome assembly GCA_025965755.1 of Frankiales bacterium. Lineage (GTDB taxonomy): Bacteria > Actinomycetota > Actinomycetes > Mycobacteriales > SCTD01 > RYN-170. The sequence goes on from JAOPWI010000102.1 coordinate 3,578, forward strand.
GCGTCGACGAAGGCGGCGATGTCGGCGGTGCCGCGCTCGCTCGCGACGACGCCGATGACGACGGTGCCCTCGGCGCCGGTCGTGAACTGTGCCCGGTCGGTGGTGCCGGCGGTGCCGGTGTCGGTCGCCGCGGCCGGCGCCTGGGGCTCGCGGCTGCCGGTCACGCCGGTGCAGAAGTCCAGGTCCTGCCCGGCCGAGGCGGTGCGCTCGGTCAGGACGACGTCGACGACCTGGTTCTCGACTCGGGCGCCGTTGCCGGCGCTGACGGTGATGACGAACGACCCGCAGGTGCCGACGGAGGCCGAGTCGTTCGGGCCGAGGTCGATCGTGGTGGCCGGACCGGTGTGGTTGGCGGACGCGGGGGCGAGCAGGGCGGGTGCGGTGCCGACGAGCGTCAGCGACGCCAACCCCACCCACCCCATCTGCCGCAGGGCGGTCAATGTGCGCGTCATGGATCCCCATCTCCAAGAGGCACGCTGGAGAGCGGGGTCGCCATCCTGGCGTGCGCAGCCCGCCGGCTCCGTGCGGAGTCAGGGGGCCTGCATGGAGAGGGACGACGCAGGAGCCCAACGGTCGTCCTCGACGCCCGAAGAGCCGCTCCTGTATCCTCGTCAGGTCCGCGTGTCTCATGCGGTCACGCCGCGTGCGCCCGCAGGCCCTTTTTCTTCAGGGCCGGCAGTCACCACCCACGCGGCCCAATCTGCGCCAGAGGAGCCCATCCGTGTACGCCATCGTCAAGACCGGCGGCAAGCAGTACAAGGTCGCCGTCGGCGACGTCGTCGAGGTGGAGAAGCTGGTCGGCACGGCCGGCACCACGGTCACCCTCCCGGCGCTCCTGGTCGTCGACGGCACCTCCGTCACGACCGACGCCCAGGCGCTCGCCGGCGTCACCGTCAGCGGTGAGGTCGTCGAGCAGACCAAGGGCCCGAAGCTGCACATCCTGCGCTACAAGAACAAGACCGGCTACAAGCGCCGCATGGGCCACCGCCAGAAGCTGACCATGGTCCGGGTCACCGGCATCGAGACGGGGAAGTAGAGATGGCTCACAAAAAGGGCGCGAGCTCCTCGCGCAACGGTCGCGACTCCAACGCCCAGTTCCTCGGCGTGAAGCGCTTCGGCGGCCAGGTCGTCAAGGCCGGCGAGATCATCGTGCGCCAGCGCGGCACCCACTTCCACCCCGGTGAGGGCGTCGGCCGTGGCGGCGACGACACGTTGTTCGCCCTGGTCCCGGGTTCCGTGACCTTCGGCCGCAAGCGCGACCGCAAGACCGTCAACATCACGCCGGTGGGCCTGCCCGTCGCATAGCACGTACGAGTACCAACGAGGGCGGGCCGGGCATGCCGGGCCCGCCCTCGCTGTTCGTCTAGAGATGAAGAGGACCTCCCGATGACCACCTTTGTCGACCGCGTCGTCCTGCACGTCGCCGCCGGCGACGGCGGGCACGGTTGCGCCAGCGTTCACCGCGAGAAGTTCAAGCCGCTCGGCGGTCCCGACGGGGCCGACGGCGGCCACGGCGGTGACGTCGTTCTCGTCGTCGACCACGACACGACGACGCTGCTGGACTACCACTTCCACCCGCACCAGAAGGCGACCAGCGGCAAGCAGGGTGCTGGCGACATGCGCACCGGGGCCACCGGTGGCGACCTGGTCCTGCCGGTCCCGAACGGCACCGTCGTGCAGGACGCCGACGGCAACGTGCTCGCCGACCTGGTCGGCGAGGGCACCCGCTACATCGTGGCCCGCGGCGGCCGCGGCGGCCTGGGCAACGCCAGCCTGGCCACCACCAAGCGCAAGGCCCCGGGCTTCGCCCTGCTCGGCGAGCCGGGCGAGGTCAAGGAAGTCGTTCTCGAGCTCAAGAGCGTCGCCGACGTCGCGCTGGTCGGCTTCCCGAGCGCCGGCAAGTCCAGCCTCATCGCCGCGCTGTCCGCGGCCCGCCCGAAGATCGCCGACTACCCGTTCACGACGCTGGTCCCCAACCTGGGCGTCGTGCAGGCCGCCGGCACCATCTTCACGGTCGCCGACGTGCCCGGTCTGATCCCTGGCGCCTCGCAGGGCAAGGGGCTGGGTCTGGAGTTCCTGCGCCACGTCGAGCGCTGCGCCGTGCTCGTCCACGTCATCGACACGGTGACCTACGAGCAGGGCCGCGACCCGCTGACCGACCTTGACGTCATCGAGGCCGAGCTCGAGGCCTACCAGACCTCGCTGTCGGACCGGCCCCGCCTGGTCGTCCTGAACAAGGTGGACGTGCCCGAGGGCCGTGACCTCGCCGAGATCGTCCGGCCCGAGCTCGAGGCCCGCGGGCTCGAGGTCTTCGAGGTGTCCGCGGCCAGCCGCGAGGGGCTGCGCGAGCTGACCTTCGCCATGGCCCGGCTCGTCACGGCGGCCCGCGCGGCCCGCCCGGTCGAGGAGGCCACCCGCATCGTCCTGCGCCCGACGGCAGTCGACGAGGTGGGCTTCACCCTCGAGATCGACCCGGACGTCGACGGAGGCTTCGTCGTGCGCGGCGCCAAGCCCGAGCGCTGGATCCTGCAGACCGACTTCAACACCGAGGAGGCCGTCGGCTACCTCGCCGACCGCCTGAACCGCCTGGGCGTGGAGAAGGCGCTGCTCGCCGCCGGCGCCGAGCCCGGTGCCCCGGTCACCATCGGCGACGTCACGTTCGACTGGCGGCCGGCCGAGATGGAGGACTTCGTCTCCGGCACCCGCGGCGTCGACCCGCGCCTGGCCCCCAGCACCCGCACCCGCGCCACCGAGCGCCGCTTCGCCAAGGACCTGCGCCGCGCCGAGCGCCTGGGCCTGGACGTCGAGGAGGTCGGCGCCGAGTGACCGCGGCGACTGCTCGCGACGCCGTCCGGACGGCGACGCGGCTGGTCGTGAAGGTCGGCTCGTCCTCGCTGACGACCGCCGAGGGAGGCCTCGACCCGGAGCGCCTGGGCGCCCTGGTCGATGCGCTGGCGGCGCGCGGCGGTGAGCTGGTGCTCGTCTCCTCCGGGGCGATCGCCGCCGGCCTGTCCCCGCTGGGGCTGCGCCGCCGGCCGCGCGACCTGGCCACCCAGCAGGCCGCGGCCAGCGTGGGGCAGTCGCTGCTGGTGCAGCAGTACGCCGGCGCGTTCGGCCGCCACGGCCGCACCGTCGGCCAGGTGCTGCTGACCGCCGACGACGTGGTCCGCCGCAGCCACTACCGCAACGCGCAGACGACGCTCGAGCGGTTGCTGCAGCTGGGCGTCGTGCCGGTGGTCAACGAGAACGACGCCGTCGCGACCGACGAGATCCGCTTCGGCGACAACGACCGGCTGGCGGCTCTGGTCGCGCACCTGGTACGCGCGGACGCGCTCGTCCTGCTCTCCGACGTCGACGGCCTGTACGACGGCGACCCCCGCCGGCCGGGCGCTGCCCTGGTGCAGGAGGTCCGCGGTCCGCAGGACCTGGTCGGGATCGAGGTCGGTGGCTCCGGCTCCGGTCTCGGCAGCGGCGGCATGACCAGCAAGGTGGGCGCCGCGCAGGTCGCCACCAGCGCGGGCGTGCCCGTGCTGCTGAGCTCCGCCCCGCGGGCCTCGGCCGCCTTCCGGGGGGAGGGCGGCACCTGCTTCTGGCCGACCGGGGTGCGGCGCAGCGCCCGGCTGCTGTGGCTCGCGCACGCCTCCACCCCGCTGGGGCGCCTGGTCCTGGACGCCGGCGCCGTCGTCGCCGTCTGCGAGCGGCGGTTGTCGCTGCTGCCGGCGGGTGTCACCGCGGTCGAGGGCGAGTTCGCCGCCGGCGACCCGGTGGAGCTGGTCGGGCCCGATGCGCAGCCGGTCGCGCGCGGGCTGGTCGCGTACGGCGCCGGAGAGCTGCCCGCCCTGCTCGGCCGCTCGACCCGCGAGCTGGGCCTGCGGGAAGTGGTGCACCGGGACGACCTCGTCCTGCTGTGAGACCTGCCGATCTCTGGGTAGGCAGGCCGGCATGACCGTGAGACTTCTGGACCAGGGGGCCGAGGCCCCGAACGCTTCCTCCGACGGCGACTACCTGCTGCGCCGCAGCGGCGACGACGTCGAGATCGGCCGCGTGAAGGGCGGCAGCCACGAGTGGCTCGGCTCGGTGCCGGCCGCCAGCCTGCCGGGCGTGGACGGCGACCTGTCCGCGCCCGAGCTGCTCACCGCGCTGCAGGGGCTCGAGACGGCGCTCGTGGCGCGCGGGGGCTGAGCCGTACCCTCGAGGGCATGAGCGAGGTACGTGCAGTCGCGGTGCGGGCCAAGGCAGCGGCGGCGGCCCTGGCCCCGCTGAACCGCAAGGCCAAGGACGCGGCGCTGCTGGCCATGGCCGACGGGCTGCTTGCCCGTTCCGCGGACGTTCTGGCGGCCAACGCCGAGGACGTCCAGGCCGGCCGTGCCGCTGGCACCAGCGAGGCCCTGCTCGACCGGCTGGCGCTCACGCCGGCCCGGGTGGAGGCGATGGCCGAGGGCCTGCGCCACGTGGCGACGCTGCCCGACCCGGTCGGGGAGGTCGTCCGCGGCTCCTCCCTGCCGAACGGCCTGGAGCTGCGCCAGGTGCGGGTGCCGCTCGGCGTCGTCGGCATCATCTACGAGGCGCGACCCAACGTGACCGCCGATGCGGCAGGGCTGTGCGTCAAGAGCGGCAACGCGGTGCTGCTGCGCGGCAGCGCCAGCGCCTACCGGTCCAACCGCGTGCTGGTCGAGGTCCTCGCGCAGGCGGCCACCGCCGCCGGACTGCCGGCCGACACCATTCAGCTGGTTCCCGGGACCGACCGCTCGTCGGTCAAGGAGCTGATGCAGGCCCGCGGGCTGGTCGACGTGCTCATTCCGCGCGGCGGCGCCGGCCTGATCGAGGCGGTCGTGGCGGAGTCGCAGGTGCCGGTCATCGAGACCGGCGTGGGCAACTGCACCGTCTACGTCGACGCGTTCGCCGACGTCGACAAGGCCGTGGCGATCATCGTCGACGCCAAGACCACCCGGCCGTCGGTGTGCAACGCCGCCGAGACCCTGCTCGTGCATGCCGACGCCGCCGAGGCGTTCCTGCCGCGCGCCGTCGCAGCCCTCAGGGACAGGGGCGTGACGCTGCACGCGGACGCGCGCGCCGCGGCGTACGACCCGGAGGCCGTGCCGGCCACCGAGCAGGACTGGGCGGCGGAGTACCTCAGCCTCGACCTGGCGGTCGGCGTGGTCGACAGCCTGGAGGACGCCGTGGCCCACATCCGCCGGTGGGGGAGCGGCCACACCGAGGCGATCGTCACGCGCGATGTCGACGAGGCGCGCCGGTTCGTGCGCTCGCTCGACAGCGCCGCCGTCATGGTCAACGCGAGCACGCGGTTCACCGACGGCAGCGAGTTCGGCTTCGGCGCCGAGATCGGCATCTCGACCCAGAAGCTGCACGCCCGCGGGCCCATGGGCCTGCCGGAGCTGACCAGCACCACCTACGTCGTCACCGGCGACGGGCACGTCCGCGGGTGAGCTGGCGAGCGGGCCACCGCTGCTAGCTGCACGGCCCCGTTCCAGCTCGCGGGCCGCGCGGGCGGGGCTGCCGGGGACCGCCCGGTCCGGTGCCCGCGCTGCGGCCGAACGTCCGCTCTGTCACGGCCGCTGCCGGGCTGTCGCGGTGGCCGGCAGGCCCGACACCGGTGGGTCCTGCGAACGCCCGTTCACGGCTGAGGCAGAATGGCGGTCGGTCCACACCCCAGGAGTGCCCGTGCTGAAGCCCCAGTTCGCCTCGGTCGACGACGTGCGGGAGAGGCTGAACGCCGCCGGCTACCTGACCGATCACGCCATCGCCACCACCGTCTTCCTCGCCGACCGGCTCGGCAAGCCGCTGCTGGTCGAGGGACCGGCCGGTGTCGGCAAGACCGAGCTCGCCAAGGCGGTCGCCGAGGCGACCGGCTCCGAGCTCATCCGCCTGCAGTGCTACGAGGGGCTGGACGAGTCCCGCGCGCTGTACGAGTGGAACTACAAGAAGCAGCTGCTGCGCATCCAGGCGAGCAAGGACGACGACTCGTGGGACGAGATCCACGACGACGTCTTCGCCGAGGAGTTCCTCATGGCGCGGCCGCTGCTGACCGCGATCCGCAACACGCACGCGACCGTGCTGCTCATCGACGAGACCGACAAGGCCGACGTCGAGGTCGAGGGCCTGCTGCTCGAGGTGCTGTCGGACTTCCAGGTCACGATCCCCGAGCTGGGAACCATCACGGCCGCCCGCCGCCCGATCGTCTTCCTGACCTCCAACGCGACGCGCGAGCTGTCCGAGGCCCTCAAGCGCCGCTGCCTCTACCTCCACCTGGACTACCCGGACGCCGACCGCGAGAAGGCCATCGTGCTGTCGCGGGTGCCCGAGGTCGCCGAGCAGCTCGCCGACCAGCTGGTCCGCACGGTCCGCGCGCTGCGGGCGCTCGAGCTGAAGAAGTCGCCGTCGATCGCGGAGTCGATCGACTGGGCCCGCACCCTGGTGGCTCTGGGCCTCGACACGCTGGACGAGCAGGCGGTCAAGGACACGCTCGGCGTCGTGCTCAAGCACGCCAGCGACCACGCCAGGGCCAGCACCCAGCTGAAGCTGAACTAGCCGTGAGCGGCCTGCTCGACCGGGAGATCGCCTTCCTCGACGCGCTGCGCAGGGCCGGGCTGCCCGTGCCGCTGTCGGAGGTCCTGGACGCCACCCGGGCCATGGGCGCGGTCGACATGCTCGACCGGGAGGGGCTGCGGGCGGCGTTCGCCGCGACCGTCGTCAAGCGGTCCAACCACCGGCGCACCTTCGACACGCTGTTCGACCTGTGGTGGCCGGCGGTCACCGGCGAGCCGACGACGTCGGAGTTCCTCGGCGAGGGCGAGGGTGAGGACGGCGAGCCCGGCCAGGGCAACGGCCCGGCCGACCCGACGGCCATGCGTGACGCCCTGCGCGACCTGTTGCTCAAGGGCGACGAGCAGGCGCTGCAGCGCTTCGCCCGCGAGGTCGTCTCCACGCTGGGCCGCTCCGACGCCCAGCCCGGCCGGCAGTCCTGGTTCGCCTACCGGGTGCTGCGCTCGCTGTCGCCCGAGACGCTGATGGCCAGCCTGCTCGAGGCCATGCTCGCCGGGCAGGAGCGCGGCGGCCTGGCCGAGCGCGTCGCTCGCCAGACCATCACCGAGCGGGTCAAGCAGTTCCAGGAGATGGTCGAGGCTGAGGTCCGCCGCCGGCTCGCCGAGGACCGCGGTGCCGAGCAGGTCAGCAAGACCGCCGTTCAGCCGCTGGCCGAGCAGGTCGACTTCCTGCGCGCCAGCCGCGACGACATGGCCGAGCTCAAGCGCCAGGTGTTACCCCTGGCCCGCCGCCTCGCGACCCGCCTGACCGCCCGTCGGCAGCTTGGCCGCACCGGCAAGCTGGACTTCCGCCGCACCGTCCGCGCCTCGCTGGGCACCGGCGGCGTCCCGCTGGTGACGCACCACAAGCCGCACAAGCCGCACAAGCCCGAGCTGGTCGTCCTGTGCGACGTCAGCGGCTCGGTCGCCGGCTTCGCACACTTCACGCTCATGCTGGCGTACGCGCTGCGCGAGCAGTTCAGCAAGGTGCGCGCGTTCGCCTTCATCGACACGACCGACGAGGTCACGCAGTACTTCACGCCGGGCGTCGACGTCGCCGAGGCGCTGCAGAGGATGTCCACCGAGGCCGAGCTGGTGTGGTTCGACGGCCACAGCGACTACGGCCACGCCATCGAGGTCTTCGCCGAGAAGTACCCCGAGGCGATCGGCCCGCGGACGTCGCTGCTCATCCTGGGCGACGCCCGCAACAACTACCGGGCGACCGGGGCCCAGACGCTCAAGGGTCTGGTGCAGCGGGCGCGCCACGCGTACTGGCTCAACCCCGAGCCGGCCGCCTACTGGGGCTCCGGCGACAGCGCGACCCAGCCGTACGCCGACGTCATCGAGATGGTGGAGTGCCGCAACGCGCTGCAGCTGCAGGAGTTCGTCCGGGACCTGCTGCCGCAGTGACGGTGCGGGACGGGCGGCCGCTGAGCCTGCCGGACCGGGTCGCCCAGCTGCCGCCGGCCGCCCTCGGGCTCGTCGTGCTGCTGCTCCTGCACGCCAACGTCGACAGGGCCGACCCCGGCGCCGGGGGGCTCGAGCTGCCGTTCGACCTGCTGGCGCTCGCGTACGCCCTGTCGGTGGTGGTGTCGGTGCTGGTCATGGGCGCGCCGCCGCGCGCCCGCCTGCCGGCCGGGGCCGGCGTGCTGGTCCGCGGCGCGCTGCTCGTCGCCTCGGTCGTCCTGGTGGTCGTGGCACTCGCCTGCCCGCGGCTCAACCCGATCACGGACTGGCACCTCGTCGTCGGGCTGCTGGTCTACGCGGCCCTCGCCGCCTCCTACCAGGGCGCCGGCGAGGGCCGGCTCGGGCAGGTGGACCGGGTGCTGGGTCGCTTCGCGGTGCCCGTGGGGCTCCTGGCGCTGGTCCTGACCGCACCGGTCATCGCCTACCGCCTCGCCCACCTGACCTGACTCCGCGGGCGCTGCCGGACGGGAGCCGGCGGCCGACGTCGCGGCTTCCACCGCGCGCCGGGCGTGCTTGCTGGCGGTGCTGAACGGGTCGCGTGGCGGGTGCCCGGGCGCCGGCGCGTTCCAGCCCGACTAGGGTCCTTCCGCGTGGGCAGGCGCATCGGGGTCATGGGCGGCACGTTCGACCCGGTCCACCACGGGCACCTGTCCGCGGCCCAGGAGGTGGCCGCGGGCTATCTCCTGGACGAGGTGGTCTTCGTCCCGACCGGGCAGCCGTGGCAGAAGGCGCACCGGGAGGTCAGCCCGGCCGAGGACCGCTACCTGATGACGGTCATCGCGACCGCGTCGAACCCGCGGTTCACGGTCAGCCGCACCGACGTGGACCGGCCGGGCCTGACCTACACCATCGACACGCTGCGCGACCTGCGGGTGGCGTACGGGGACGCCGAGCTGTTCTTCATCACCGGCGCCGACGCGCTCGGGCAGATTCTCGGATGGCGTGACGCCGAGGAGCTGTTCGCGCTGGCCCACTTCGTGGGCGTGAGCCGGCCGGGCTACGACGCGGTGGACCTGGCGCCGTTCCCGCCGGGCACCGTCACGCTGCTCGAGATTCCGGCGCTGGCCATCTCCTCCAGCGTGGTGCGTGACCGGGTGGGGCAGGGCGTCCCGGTCTGGTACCTCGTGCCGGACGGGGTCGTGCAGTACATCGACAAGCGCGGCCTCTACCGGTGAGCGACCTCGAGCGCAGCTGGGCGGCCCGCGCCGAGCCGCTGCCGCCCCTGAGCCGGCGGGCCGAGCAGCGCCGCCGCCGCCTGCGCCGGGTCCGCCAGCAGATCGCCGCGGCTCTCGCGGTCCTG
>JAOPWI010000055.1 GCA_025965755.1 Frankiales bacterium
CCCAGACGTCCGCCGCGGGGGTGCCGCTGCCGCCGGGCACGTCCGGCAGCCCGTACGGCGGGCCGAGCAGGGCAGCCAGGCCGTAGCCGGTCAGGCGCACCTCGCTGCGCAGCGGCGTCGCGTCGTCGAGCAGGACGTCGTGCTCGGTGAGCGCCCCGTGGACGAGGCCGGCGGCGTGCAGCGCGGCCAGCCCGTCCAGCACGTCGGCGACCAGGGCGCCGGCCCGGTCGGCCGGCAGCACACCCCCGGCCTGCGAGCGCAGGCCGGCGACGGAGACCCCCGGAAAGCGGTCGTGCACGACCGCACCGTCGGGCGCCCAGACCTCCAGCACCTGCACGAGGTGGCGGCCGGAGGCGGCGCGCAGCCGGTCGGCGCCCTCGGCCAGGCGGGCCCGGGCGGCGGGGTCGGCGAGCAGCCGGGGGTCGAGCAGCTCCACCGTGACGGGCGTGCCGGTCCCGGCGCGGCCGGCCCGGACGGCGGTGCCGTACGCGGTGGGACGGGATGCGCCCTGCGCGACGTAGCGGCCGCCCAGCAGCTCGGCCACCTCAGCCCTCCGGAACGGTGTTGGCCAGCACCAGCAGGCCGAAGCCCAGCACGAGCAGGACGCCGCCGTCCAGACCCCGGCTGCGGACCAGGAGCAGCCCCGCGGACCCACCCGGCAGGCTCAGGCGCAGGCCGGCGGCCAGCAGCAGGGTGAGCGCGACGACGTCGACCCCCGCGCGCCAGGACAGCAGCGACAGGCCGAGCCCGACGGCCACCCCGGCACACACGACGACGTCGACCAGAACGCCGGTGCGCGCTCGGCGGCCGGCGGGCGGGGACGTCACGCGGCCATCCTCCCAGACCGCCCGCCGACGCACGTGTGCTGCGCGAGGTGGGGGGTAACGCCGATGACAGACGTTCTGCCTCCGCCGACCGGTTCACCGTCGCGATCGCGGGACACCAGCCCCGGGAAGGACACCGTCGTGGACACCCCCCACCTCCGCCTCGAGGAGACCGGCGAGACCTTCCCGCTGGCAGGGGACGTGACCACGGTCGGCCGCGGCGAGGGCGTCGACATCTCGCTGCAGGACCCGAGCGTCTCGCGCCTGCACGCCGAGATCGTCCGGCGCGGTGCGCACGTCTACGTCTCCGATCTCGGCCTGTCGGTCAACGGCACCCGGGTGAACGGCCGTCCGGTCGGCCGCCGGGTGCTGCTCGACGGCGACGTCCTGTCCTTTGGCACGGCCCGCACCCGCATCAGCGGCCTGGCGAGCCCCGAGGTCGACGACACCGTCGAGCTGCGCCGCATCTCCGCGCCCGACCTGACCAGGCGCGAGCTCGAGGTCCTCACCGCGCTGTGCCGCCCGGCGCTGCAGCAGGACGCGTTCGTGGCGCCCTCGACGGCCAAGGACATCGCCGACGAGCTGGTCGTCACCGAGGCGGCGGTCAAGCAGCACCTGCTGCGGCTGTACCAGAAGTTCCGCATCGCCGAGGGCGTCAACCGGCGCGCCCGGCTGGCCAACGAGGTCATCAGCGCCGGCGTCGTGCGCCCGCTGCCGGCCGACGTCGAGGCCGACGTCCGGCGCGCGGGTTAGGCCACTCCGGCGCGGCGCTCGGCCGCCTCGACGCAGTTCTTGAACAGCATGGCCACGGTCGTCGGCCCGACGCCGCCGATGCGCGGGGTGATCGCGCCGGCCACGTCGGCGCAGGACTCGTCCACGTCCGGCAGCAGCCGCTTGCCCTCGTACCGCACCCCTCCACCGACCACGGTGACGCCGGGCGAGAGGTGCTCCGGGCGCAGGATGCCGGGAACGCCGGCCGCGGCCACGACGATGTCGGCGCGGCGGGTGTAGCGGTCCCAGTCCGGCACCCCGGTGTGCACGACGGTCACGGCGGCGTTGGCCGTCGGCCGCTTCTGCGCCAGCAGCAGCGCGAGCGGGCGGCCCAGCGTGGTGCCGCGGCCCAGAACGCAGACCTCGCGGCCGGCCACCGCGATGCCGTGGTGGGCCAGCAGGGCCTCGATGCCGGCCGGAGTGCACGGCACCGGACCGGGCATGCCCAGCGCGAGACGCCCCATGTTGACCGGGTGCAGCCCGTCGACGTCCTTGTCCGGGTCCATCTCCAGCAGCGCCGCCTCGAAGTCGATCTGCCGGGGCGTCGGGTGCTGGATGAGCATCGCGTCGACGGCCGGGTCCTCGTTCATCTGCCGGATCGCGGCGACGACGTCCTGCTGCGTCGCGTCGTCGGGCAGGTGCAGGTGGGGGCTGGTCATGCCCAGCTCGACCGCCTTGGCCATCTTCATGTTCACGTAGCCGCCGCTGGCGCTGTCGCCGCCGACGAGGATCGTGCCGAGGCCTGGCTGGCGACCCTTCCGGACGAGGGCGGCGATCCGCGGGATGAGGTCGGCGAAGACGGCCTCGGCGACGGGGGCGCCGGGGAGCAGGCGAGCGGTCATGCCGCCGAGCCTAGGTGCGGGCCCGCGCCGCCTACTGTGCCCGGGTGCCGACACCGCCTCCCCCGCTGCTGCTGGCTGCCTACCGCCTGCTCGGCTGGCGGCTCGGCCCGGCCCACCAGGAGTGGGTCCACGACGACATCACCCGGCGCGGCTACCCGCTGCGGCAGGGGCTGCCGGTGCTGCTGGTCGTCGGATCGCTGCTGGCCCTCGCCCTGCTGATCGGCGGGGCCGACCCGCGCCAGCTGATCATCCCGGTCGTCGGCGTCGTCGGCCTGCTGCTGATCATGCGGCGTTCGGTGATCGACCGCGCCCTGCGCCAGCAGGGCCTGCGCGCGGACGGCACGGTCGACCCGGCTGCGCAGGAGTGGTACGCCGACGAGCAGGCGCGCACCCGCCGCAGCCGCCACGGCGCCCTCACCACGGCCGTCATGGTGCTGGTGGCGCTGGTCCTGCTGGGCACGGGCTAGCGCGCCGGGCAGCACGCTCCGCAACAGGCGGCGCCGCCGGCCGCGCCGCCTGTTGCGGAGCAGACCCCGCAGACAGCGTCTCAGTGGAAGAAGTGCCGGGTGCCGGTCAGGTAGAGCGTCGCGCCGGCCGCCTGCGCCGCTGCGACGACCTCCTCGTCGCGCACCGACCCGCCCGGCTGCACCACCGC
>JAOPWI010000099.1 GCA_025965755.1 Frankiales bacterium
GCGGTGGCGCGCGTGCTGGGGCCGGAGCAGGCGGCCGGCCGCGAGGCGCTGCGGGTGTTCAGCAGGCATCCCGGAACGGTGCACACGGTCCTGCGGCACCTGCCCGGCCGGGGATGGGCCCGCTCCCCGTGGGACGCCTCCCGCCGGGACGACCGCGAGCGCTACCCGATGTGGGACCTGTTCGTCCGCCTCGTCTCAGGTCAGACCGACCTCGCCGAGCAGCTGCAGAGCCGGCGGATCAAGGCGCTCGTCCGGCTGCTGGGCTGACCGGTGAGCCGGGGCGCCCGCCGCGGCGACCCAGGGGTCGGATGCCCGGCCGGTCCGCTGGCTGCGGTCAGCCCGCGGCTGCCGGCTGCGCCGCGACGGTCTCCGCGACAGCCCCGACGATGGCGCTCGTCACGGTGCGCAGGTCCTCGTCGCTGCTGATGTAGGGCGGCATCGTGTAGACGAGCCGCCCGAACGGGCGGACCCAGGCGCCCCGCGCCACCAGGGCCTCCTGCAGCCGCGCGGCGTCCGGCGGCCCGGCCAGCTCGACCACGCCGATCCCGCCGAGCACGCGGACGTCGGCCACACCGGGCAGCGTGCGCGCCGGCGCCAGCCCGGCCAGCAGCCGCCGCTCCAGCCGGGCGAGGTCGGACGGCCAGTCGCCGTCCAGCAGCAGCTGAACGCTCGCGGCCGCCACGGCGCACGCCAGCGGGTTGGCCATGAACGTCGGGCCGTGCATGAAGCCGCCACCCGTCGCGCAGACGCCCTCGGCGACCTCGGTCGTGCACAGCGTCGCGGCGAGGGTCATGGTTCCCCCGGTCAGGGCCTTGCCGACGCACAGCACGTCCGGGACGACGCCGGCGTGCTCCATGGCGAACAGCGTGCCGGTCCGGCCGAACCCGGTGGCGATCTCGTCGAAGACGACCAGCAGTCCCGCCTCCCGGCACAGCTGCACGAGCTCCCGCAGGTAGTCCGGCGAGTAGAAGCGCATCCCGCCGGCCCCCTGCACGACCGGTTCGACGATGACGGCGGCCAGCCGGTCCCGGTGCTCCGCCAGCGCGGCACGCACCTGGTCGAGGTCGCCGTCCAGCAGCGGCTCGCCGTACGCCGGGCGGGGGCGTTCGACGAAGACCTGCTCCGCGACGTACTCGCGGAACAGGCCGTGCATGCCGGTGACCGGGTCGCACACGCTCATCGCGCCGGCCGTGTCCCCGTGATAGCCGCCCCGCACCGTCAGCATCCGGTTGCGGTCCGGCCGGCCGCGACCCTGCCAGTACTGCAGGCACATCTTCACGGCGACCTCGACCGCGACGCTGCCGGAGTCGGCGAAGAAGACCCGGGTCAGCTCCTGCGGCGTGACCGCCACGAGCAGCTCGGCCAGCGCGACGGCCGGCTCATGGGTCAGGCCGCCGAACATGACGTGGGAGAACGTGTCCACCTGCTCGTGCAGAGCTCGGTCCAGGACCGGATGGCGGTAGCCGTGGATGGCGGCCCACCACGACGACATGCCGTCGACCAGCTCCCGCCCGTCCTCCAGCGTGAGCCGGGTGCCGTGGGCGTCGACCACGCCCCACAGCGGCGCCGGACTGACGACCGAGGCGTACGGGTGCCAGACGTGCTCCCGGTCGCGGGCGACGAGGCCGGTCATGCGGTCGCGGCCCGGCGGAACGCGGCGGCGTCGAAGCTGCCGCCCAGCGCCGGGGCCAGTCCCGCGTCCGCCGCCGCGGCGAAGCCGGACCGGTCAGCTGCGCCGATCCCGGCGGCCAGCGCGCCGAGCAGCGGACGCGCGGACAGCCGCTCCAGGTCGGGCACGTTGCTGCAGTCGGCGAGCGTGGGCCGCTCGGGCCAGGACCCGATGACCAGCCCGGCGAGCTCCAGCCCCCGTCCGGCCATGACCTCGAGGGTGAGGGCGGTGCTGTTGAGCGTGCCGAGACCGGAGGACACGACCAGCAGCACCGGCAGGCGCAACGTCCGCGCCAGGTCCGCCATGGTGAACCCGTCGTCGTCGTAGTGCACCAGGAGACCTCCGGCGCCCTCCACGAGCACGAGATCGCTGTCCCGCTGCGCCTGCAGGACCGCGGCCGTCACCCTCGCCAGGTCGAGGGTCGGCCGGCCGGACCGGCGCGCCGCGGCTGCCGGGGACAGCGGGTCGGGGTAGCGGGCCAGCTCGACCACGCGCACCTGCTCGCCGGCGAGCCGCACGACGTCGGCCAGGTCCCCCGGTCCGCCGTCCGGAACCCCGGTCTGCCCGGGCTTGATGACGGTGCAGGTGCGCGAGCGGCCGACGGTCAGGGACGCCACGGCAGCGGTGACCACGGTCTTGCCGACGTCGGTACCGGTGCCGCTCAGCAGAAGCGTCGTCATGCCGCCACGGACCGCAGCACGACGTCGGTGGCGCGACGCAGGTCCGCGTCGCTCAGGTCGGCCCGCGCGGTCAGGCGCAGGCAGGACCCGCCCGGTGGGACCGCCGGTGGACGGAAGCAGCCCACCAGCACCCCCTCGGCGAGGCAGGCGTCCCGAGCCGCCGCCGCCCGGTCCGCAGCCCCCACCAGGACCGGCACGACGGCGCCCTCACCCGCTGCGAGACCGAGCGCCGCGGCGATCTGCCCGGCCCGGTCGCGGACGCGACCGA
>JAOPWI010000135.1 GCA_025965755.1 Frankiales bacterium
GCCGGCCGCGCGGGCCGCCGGGCGGCGCCGCCGGCCGGGACGTCGCAGCTCCTGGGCCATTTCGGTTCCCGAATGGGGCCTTGTGGAGTACGGTGGGGCGCACTGGAGCACGCAGGTGCTCCGCGAACCCGGGGTGGAGGAGGGGCCGTGCCTGTGCGGTTCCTCGGAACCTTCACACCGCGGCTCGACGACAAGGGCCGGCTGTTCCTGCCGGCCAAGTACCGCGACCAGCTGGCGGAGGGCATCGTGATCACCAAGGGGCAGGACCGCTGTCTCTTCGTGTACACGCAGGCCGAGTTCGACCGGCAGTACGACGCGCTGGCCGAGGCCGATCCGGCCGACGAGGCCAAGCGCCTCTACGCCCGGCAGGTGTTCGGCAGCGCGTTCGACGACGTCCCCGACAAGTCGGGGCGCGTCACGGTTCCGGCGCCGCTTCGCGCGTACGCCCGGCTGGACCGCGACTGCGTCGTCGTCGGCCTGGGGCGCCGCCTGGAGATCTGGGACGCCGCGGCCTGGGCCGCCCACGAGGCCCGCACCGAGCCGGGCTACGCCGGCTCGGGGGAGGAGCTGGACCCGAGCTGACCCCGGCCTCCGTGCAGCGAGGTCTCCGACCGCTCGCCACCTGGCGCACCTTCCCCGGTGCCAGGCGACGAGCGGGCGGGGACCTGGCTCCACGGGAGCGCACCGCCGCACCGCCGCACCGCCGCACCGCACCGCACCACCACCCCCCGGACCGCGACCCGGGGGTGCCCCACTGCAGATCCGAGGTCGAGATGAACCAGTCCACTGCGCAGCCGGCCACCGAGCCGGAGCCGTCCCTGGGCCGCGAGCTGCGGGCCAGCGCGCTGCTTCTCGGGATGTCCTTCGGCGTGACGGCGGTTGTCGTCACCGCCGCGCAGGCCGCCGCCTCCCTGCTCGCCTGAGACCGTCGGCGTTCCGGCGGTGATCGAGCAGCCCGCGCACGTCCCGGTCCTGCTCGAGCGGTGCCTGGACCTGCTGTCCCCGGCGCTGACCGGCCCCGAGACGGTGGCCGTGGACTGCACGCTCGGCATGGGAGGCCACGCCGAGGCGCTGCTCTCCCGCACGCCGGCCCGGCTGGTCGCCCTGGACCGCGACCCCGAGGCGCTGCGGCGCAGTGGCGAGCGGCTGGCCCGGTTCGGCAACCGCGTCACCCTGGTGCACGCGGTCTACGACGAGCTCCCGCGTGTCCTCGCCGACCTGGGGCTGTCCCGGGTGCACGCTGTGCTCTTCGACCTCGGCGTCAGCTCTCTGCAGCTCGACGAGGCCGATCGCGGGTTCGCGTACGCCCAGGACGCTCCGCTCGACATGCGCATGGATCCCACGACCGGTCGCACCGCGGCCGACATCGTCAACGGCTACACAGGCAAGGAGCTGGCACGAGTGCTGCGGGTGTACGGCGAGGAGCGGTTCGCCGCACGCATCGCCGACGCGATCGTCCGGGCCCGCGCCCAGGAGCCGCTGACCAGCAGCGCCCGGCTCGCCGAGCTGGTGCGCACCGCCATCCCGGCGGCCACCCGGCGCACCGGCGGGCACCCGGCGAAGCGGACCTTTCAGGCCCTGCGCATCGAGGTCAACGACGAGCTCGGCACGCTGCGCCGGGCCGTTCCCGCGGCCGTGGACGCCCTGGCGGTCGGCGGGCGGCTCGTCGTGCTCAGCTACCACTCCCTGGAGGACAAGGTCGTGAAGACCGAGCTCGTCGCCAGGAGCACCTCGACGGTTCCTGTCGACCTTCCGTTCGTGCCCGAGGGGCAGACGCCGCAGCTGCGGCTGCTCGTCCGCGGCAGCGAGGGCCCCACCGACGAGGAGCTCACGGCCAACCCGCGGGCCGCCTCCGTCCGGCTGCGCGCCGCCGAGCGCACCCGGGACGTCGCGTGAGCGCCGCACCGGCGCGCGTGCTGCCGACGCGCAACCCTCTCGCCCCTGCCCCTGCCCCCGCGCCGACCGCGCGTGGCTCCCTGCGCATCGTGCCGACCCGGGACCCGGTGACCGCCAAGGCCGCGCGCGCGCCGTTCGTCATCGTCGTCGTGGCGATGCTGGCCGCCGGGCTGCTCGGGCTGCTCGCCCTCAACACGCTGCTCGCCCAGGACGCCTTCCACCTGCACGAGCTGCAGGCCTCCGGCAAGGCGCTGGACGAGCGCGAGCAGGCGCTCGAGAAGGAGGTCGAGGCGCTCCAGGCGCCGGCCTCCCTGGCCTCCCGGGCCACCGCGCTCGGCATGGTCCCGGGCGGCCCGCCCGCGTTCCTGCGGCTGCCGGACGGCGCCGTGCTGGGTCAGGCCGACCCGCAGACGCCCGAGGCGCCGGTCGTGCCGCCGCTGGTCAGCACCGCCAAGCCGCTGCCCCAGCCGGCGGGCGCCGTGACCGCCGCTCCCGATCCGGCGCCCGACACGCCCGCGCAGCAGCCGGCTGCAGGCGGGGTGACCGACCAGACTCCGAGCGTGACGACCGACGACACCGCCACCGGCGCTACCCGGTGACCGACCGCCGACCGCCTCTGCCGAACGGGCCGCGCCCTGCCCCGGGCCGTCCCGGGTCCGCCACG
>JAOPWI010000155.1 GCA_025965755.1 Frankiales bacterium
TGGTGCGGCCGGCCCCCGGCGGCTCGTCGCGCACCCGCTCCAGGGTGCCCAGCAGGGGCAGGCGGCCGAGTGCGGACAGCCGGCCGGCCAGGCTGGCGAGCAGCTGCGGCCGGGACCGCGAGGGCACGACGACGATGCCGGTCGGGCGCTGCTCCCAGCCCCAGCCGGCCAGCACCTGGACGACGGCCCGGACCACCTCCTCCGGCGCGTCGCCGTCGGGGCCGTCGAACAGGGCCCGCAGGCGGGTGCCCCAGCCGATGTCGGACAGCCGGCCGAGCGCGCGGCCGCTGTCGGCCTGCAGGGCCGGGCGGATGCGGCCGGACAGCTCGACGCCCACGGCCCTCATGCCGGTCGGCCACATCCGCCGCGGCTCGACCTCCACGCCCGGCTTGCCGAGAAAGGCCTGCGCCTCGGCCAGGGACGGCACGTCGGTCGGCCACGCGCGGCCGGTGCAGCGGTCGCAGCGGCCGCAGGGCGCCGCCTCGGGGTCGTCCAGCTGCTCGCGCAGGAACTGCATGCGGCAGGTCGGGGTGCGGGCGTAGTCCCGCATCGCCTGCTGCTCGGCGGCCCGGTCGGCCGAGACGCGGGCGTAGCGGTCGGCGTCGTAGGACCAGTCCTGACCGGTGGCGGTCCAGCCGCCCTGCACCCGCTTCACCGCGCCGTCCACGTCGAGCACCTTGAGCATCGTCTCGAGCCGGGTGCGGCGCAGGTCGACGAGCGGCTCGAGAGCCGCGGTGGAGATCGGCCGGTCCGACAGCGCGGCCAGCGTGCGCCGCACCTGCTCCTCGGGCGGGAAGCCCAGCGAGGCGAAGTAGCGCCAGATCGCCTCGTCCTCCGCGCCGGGCAGCAGCACCACCTCGGCCCGGTCCACGCCACGGCCGGCCCGGCCGACCTGCTGGTAGTAGGCGATCGGCGAGGGCGGTGCGCCCAGGTGCACGACGAAGCCGAGGTCCGGCTTGTCAAAGCCCATGCCCAGCGCGCTGGTGGCGACCAGCGCCTTGACCCGGTTGTGGAGCAGGTCGTCCTCGGCCTGCCGGCGCTCCGCGTCGTCGGTGCGGCCGGAGTAGGACGCGGCCGCGATGCCGCGGCCGCGCAGGAACGACGCGACCTCGTCGGCTGCCGCCACGGTCAGCGTGTAGACGATGCCCGAGCCCGGCAGGTCCCCGAGGTGGTCGGCGAGCCAGGCCAGCCGGTGGGCCCCGGACGGCAGGCCGACGACGGACAGGTGCAGCGACTCGCGGTCCAGCGCCCCGCGCAGCACCAGGGTCGCGTCGCCCGACCCGGCGGTGAGCTGCTCGGCGACGTCGGCGACCACCCGGGCGTTGGCGGTGGCCGTCGTCGCGAGGACGGGCGTGCCGGGCGGCAGCTCGGTCAGCAGGGTGCGCAGCCGCCGGTAGTCCGGCCGGAAGTCGTGGCCCCAGTCGCTGATGCAGTGCGCCTCGTCCACGACCAGCAGGCCGGCGGCCTCGGCCAGGCGGGGGAGCACCTCGTCGCGGAAGCCGGGGTTGTTGAGCCGCTCGGGACTCACCAGCAGCACGTCGACCGCCCCCGCCTCGACGTCGGCGTAGACCCCGCGCCACTCCTGCACGTTGGCGGAGTTGACCGTGACAGCCCGGATGCCGGCTCGCTCGGCGGCGGCCACCTGGTTGCGCATCAGCGCCAGCAGCGGGCTGACGATCACCGTCGGCCCGGCCCCGCCGGCGCGCAGCAGCGAGGTGGCGACGAAGTAGACCGCCGACTTGCCCCAGCCGGTGCGCTGCACCACGAGTGCCCGGGACCGGTGGGTCACCAGGGCGTCGATGGCGGTCCACTGGTCTTCGCGCAGGACCGCGCCCGGCCCGGCCAGGGCACGCAGGACCCGCTCGGCGTCGTCGCGCTGTGCGGAGATCGTCACAGCCTGAACCCTGTCACGCGGCCCGGATCTGCAGCGATGCTGGAGGTGTGCCGGCTCTCCTCCTCGTGCTCATGACGGCCCTCGCCCTGCTCACCGCGCCCGGGACCGCCTCCGGGGCGACCACCCCGCCGGCCGGTGGCGAGATGAGGGCGCTCGCGACAGACGGCCCTGAGCGCCGCCTGGTCAGCGTGGGCGGCGCCGAGCGCCCGTACCTGCTCGTCCGGCCGGCCGGCCGGGTTCTCGGTGCGGTCATGGTCGCCCACGGCCAGAACCAGACGATGGGTCAGGCGCAGCAGTCGTACGGGCTCGGCTTTCTGAGCCAGCGCGGGCAGCTGGTGGCCTACCTCGGCGGCTACCGGGGGTCCTGGAACGCCGGCACCTGCTGCGGTGCGGCGCGGGCGGAGGGCCGGGACGACATCGGCTACGTCCGCGCGGTGATGGCCGACCTGGCGACGCTGCTGCCCGCCGGGCGCCCGACCGCCCTGCTGGGCGTGTCGTCCGGCGCGATGCTCGCGTACACGGTCGTCTGCCACGGCCGGCTGGATCTGCGGCTCGTGCTGTCGGTCTCCGGGACGCGCGCCGCCGGCTGCCCGAGCTCGTCGGTGCGCCTGCCGTACCGCTTCCTGGAGCTGCACGGCTCGCGGGACACCACGATCCCGCTCAACCCGCCCGCGCGGCGCAGCGCGCTGCTGGGCATGGCGCCGATCCCGACCCGGCCGGCCGTCGACACGCTGGTGTCGGCCGCGCAGTAGATCGGAAGAGC
>JAOPWI010000186.1 GCA_025965755.1 Frankiales bacterium
ATCGGGGTCCCCGGGCACGCCCCCGGCGACGAGCAGCCCGGCGACGTAGGCGGCGCGCCCGGCCAGCAGGTCCGGCTCGGGGCGGGCGCGGTCAGGCAGCGGCCGGCTGTCCGCCGACCTGCCGCCCAGGACCCGCTTGCCGGAGAGCTGGTCCGCACGCACCCAGGCGAGGTCGCCGTCCCCGGTCACCGTGCGGAACAGCTGGCCCGGGGTGGTGCGGACCTCGCGGCCGTCCGACAGGCGCACCCGGACCACCTCGCCGGGCGGGTTCGCGTAGGCCTCGACGACGGCGTGCGCCCTGCCGGCCGGATCGAGCACGAGGTCGCCCGGGTTCAGCTGCTCGATCGGCACCAGCCCGTCGGGTGTCTCGACCAGCGTGCCGGCCACGAAGCAGTCCCCGACGACGCGGGCGCTCTTCACGTACGGCCGGTCGGGGCGCAGCCCGCTGTCGGCCATCGAGTAGAGGATCCGGCGGTGCACGGGCTTGAGCCCGTCCCGCGCGTCCGGCAGCGCCCGGCTGTAGATGACGCTGTAGGAGTAGTCGAGGTAGGAGGACTCGATCTCCTCGACGACCGTCGTGTCGATGATCGTGCCCTCGCCCTCGAAGGGCGGGATCTCGGCGGAGCTCCCGCCGCGGCGACGAGGTGGCATCAGGTGTCCAGCGCTTCCTTGTTCACGCGCCCGGCGTTCGCGACGATGAAGTCGCGGCGGGGCGCCACGTCGTTGCCCATGAGCAGCTCGAGCGCGCGCTCGGCCCCCTCGGCGTCACCCGGCTGGATGCGCCGCAGCGTGCGCGTCGCCGGGTGCATGGTCGTGTCGGCCAGCTGGTCGGGGTCCATCTCGCCCAGGCCCTTGTAGCGCTGGATCTGCCCCTTCACCCGACCGCCGCGGGCGGCGATCTTCTTCAGCTCCTGCTGCATCTGCTTCTCGCTGTAGGTGTAGATCGGGGCGCTGGCCCCGACCACCTCGATCCGGTGCAGCGGCGGGACGGCGGCGAACAGCCGGCCGGTCTCGATGACCGGCCGCATGTAGCGGGCGAACAGCGTGATGAGCAGGCAGCGGATGTGCGCGCCGTCCACGTCGGCGTCGGTCGTGATGACGATCTTGCCGTAGCGCATCTGGTCGGGGTCGAAGGTGCGACCCGTGCCGGCGCCGACGACCTGGATGATCGCGGCGCACTCGGCGTTGGAGAGCATCTCCGAGACGCCGGCCTTCTGCACGTTGAGGATCTTGCCGCGCAGCGGCAGCAGCGCCTGGAACTCGCTGTTGCGGGCCAGCTTTCCGGTGCCCAGCGCGGAGTCTCCCTCGACCAGCCAGAGCTCGGTGCGCTCGACGTCGGTGCTGCGGCAGTCGGCCAGCTTGGCCGGCAGGGTGGAGGTCTCCAGCGCGGTCTTGCGGCGCGCGGCGTCCTTGGAGGCCTTGGCTGCCTGGCGCGTCTTGGCGGCGGCACCGACCTTGTCGAGGACGGTGCGCACCTGCGCCTTGCGCTTGCGGTCGTCGAGGAACTGCGTGCGCAGCCCCTTCGCCACGACGTCCTGCACGATGCGCGTGACGCCGGGGGTGCCGAGCTCGTCCTTGGTCTGGCCGAGGTACTGCGGCTCGGGCACCTTCACGGTGACGACCGCGGTCAGCCCCTCGAGCACGTCGTCCTTGACGACGTTCTCGTCGTTGACGCGCAGCACCTTGGCCGCGCGCATCGCCTCGTTCACCGTCTTGAGCAGCGCCCGCTCGAAGCCGTTCTGGTGCGTGCCGCCGTGGCCGGTCGCGACCACGTTGCAGAACGACTGCACGACGGTGTCGTAGCCGACGCCCCAGCGCAGCGCGACGTCGACCTCGCAGGACCGCTCCACCGTCTGCGTGGTCAGGTGGCCCGCCGCGTCCAGGACCGGCACGGTCTCCTTGAAGGTCCCCTCGCCGGTGATGTGCACCGGGTCGCAGACGGCGCCGTCGGCCGCGAGGTGCTCGACGAAGTCGGCGGTGCCGCCGTCGAAGCGGAACGACTCCTCGGTGAAGCCGTCGCGCCGGTCCAGCAGGGCCAGCGTCAGGCCGGGCACCAGGAACGCCGTCTGGCGCAGCCGCGCGACGACCTGCGGAACGTCGACCTGCGAGCCCTTGCTGAACAGCGGCAGGTCGGGCCACCACCGCACGCTCGTGCCGGTCTGGCCTCTGGCGGCCTTGCCGGCCACCGACAGCCCGGGCCGCGGCGTGAACGGAGCGGTCGGCCCCTCGCCGGCGAACACGCCGGGGACGCCGCGGCAGAACGACATGGTGTGGACCCGGCCGCCGCGCCGGACGACCACGTCCAGTCGCGCCGACAGCGCGTTGACGACGCTCGCGCCGACGCCGTGCAGCCCGCCCGAGGTCTTGTAGCCCGAGCCGCCGAACTTGCCGCCGGCGTGCAGCTTGGTCAGCACCAGCTCGACGCCGGTCAGCCCGCTCTTGCTCTCGACGTCGACCGGAATGCCGCGGCCGTCGTCGCCGACCTCGACCGACCCGTCGGCGTGCAGCGTCAGCTCGATGCGCTCGCAGTGGCCGGCCAGCGCCTCGTCGACGGCGTTGTCGACGATCTCGTACGTCAGGTGGGTCAGGCCCTTGGAGTCCGTGGACCCGATGTACATGCCGGGGCGCTTGCGAACCGCTTCCAGCCCCTCGAGGACGGACAGGCTGCTCGCGTCGTACGACGGCGCCGCGGACGGCACGTCCGAGCTGGCGGGGCGGGTCACGCGGATCCTTCCTGTCGGTGGGGGACGTTCCAGTATCGCCCGCCGCGAGCGTGCGCCTCGTCTGCGACACAGGGCGTCGGCGAGGATGCTCGGGTGCGCGACCTGGCCCTGCTTCCCAAGGCGCACTTGCACCTGCACCTCACCGGCGGCATGCGGCCGGCGACCCTCGTCGACCTGGCGGCCGCCCAGGGCCGGCGGCTGCTTCCGGAGCTGCTCGACCCGTACGGCGCGCGCATGGACGTCACCGTTCGCCGCGGCTGGGTCCGCTTTCAGCGCCTGTACGACGCGGCGCGCGAGGTCCTGCGCGGGCCCGACGACGTGCGCCGGCTGGTCCGGGAGATCGCCGAGGACGAGGCGGCCGCCGGGTCGGGCTGGTGCGAGCTGCAGGTGGACCCGTCCTCGTACGCCGCGCGGCTCGGCGGGCTGCAACCGGCCGTCGAGCTGGTGCTGGACGCGATGGCGGACGCCGGCGCGCGCACGGGCGTCGGCATGGTGCTGGTCGTGGCGGCCAACCGCACCCGCCACCCGGGCGACGCGGAGACGCTGGCCCGCCTCGCCCGCCGGTTCGCCGGGCAGGGGGTCGTCGGGTTCGGGCTGTCCAACGACGAGACCCGCGGCGACACCGGCGCCTTCGCCAAGGCCTTCCGGCTGGCCCGCGACGCCGGCCTGGTCGCCGTGCCGCACGCCGGCGAGCTGCGCGGGCCACGCAACGTGCGGGCGGCGGTCGAGCTGCTGGGTGCCCGCCGGCTCGGCCACGGCGTGCGTGCCGCCGAGG
>JAOPWI010000189.1 GCA_025965755.1 Frankiales bacterium
GCCGGCCCCGCCCGGCTCGGCGGCGCCGCCGGCCGGGTCGCCGTACGCCGACGGCAGCGCGCGCCTGCCCCCGGTCCGGTCCACGGGGTCAGGATGGGGCGCCGCGGTCCGGGGCACAACTCGGGAGCGACCGGCAGCCGGCGCGGTCCTGGCGCGGTTCCGGCGCGGTTTGCACGCTCCCGGCAGGGGCGAGATCGAGGGCCGGTGGAGTATTGAACAACCTGTGAAGCGGTCGTAGGCTGGCTGCAGCAGCCCCGACCCCGCCGCTGCACGACGGACAGGAGTCCGCGCATGACCGACCTCCGACGCCTCCCCGGACCGCAGGCGGAGAAGTGGGAGTGGCAGCTCCTGGGCTCCTGCCGGGGCAAGGACACCGAACTGTTCTTCCACCCCGAGGGTGAGCGAGGCCCGACGCGGGCCCGCCGCGAGGCTGCCGCCAAGGCGGTCTGCGCCAGCTGCCCCGTGCTCGCGCTCTGCCGCGAGCACGCGCTCGCCAGCCGGGAGCCGTACGGCGTCTGGGGCGGCCTGTCCGAGCACGACCGCGAGGCTGCGCTCCTGGCCCGCGCGTCCGGCGCCGTCGCCGTCGCGGGCTGACGGGGCCGCAGAGCCGACCTGTCGGGAGATAGCGGACACCCGCGCGTCCAGCCCCCCGATGCGGGGAACCGGACGTACAGGCCCCGGTGCAGCGGCGTTTCGTCACGTATCGTGACCTGCGCCGCATGGACCGCGGCCTGCTTCGCCACGCCCGTCCCCCGACCAGCCGGGAGCTTCCCGCGGTGCCCCACGCGCCCCTTCGGACCGTCGCCGCCCTGCTCGCCGCTGCCGCCGTCGCCGGCTGCAGCGCCGCGGCGCAGGAGCCGTCGGCCCCACGCGCGTCCGAGCTGGCTCCCAGCTCGAGCCCGGCACCCAGCGCACCGGTCGACGTGGACACCAAGGCGCCGGACGCCGCGCTGCCCTCTCCGGAGCAGTCTGCGGCCGCGCTGGCCTTGCAGGCGCCGCAGGTCAAGCCGCTCAGCGTCCGGCTGCGGCCGGACGTCCTGGTCCGCGCGACCAGGACCATGTCGCCCAAGGCGCTGGCGGCCCTGGCGGCCCTGCTGCCCGAGGGCCACGCCGCCGTCTTCCGCAGCGGCACCGTCCGGGTCGGGGCCCGCACGGTGAAGGCCGTCGGCATCGACCCGTCGTCCTTTCGCGCGTTCGCCGCCCAGGGCACCGCCGAGTCCACCCCCGTGTGGCAGTCGGTGGCGCGCGGCGAGGCCGTGCTCGCGCACGAGGTCGCCAAGACCCTGGGCGTCGCGCTCGGCAAGCAGGTCAAGGTCGCGCCGGCCAGCAGGGGGCAGGCCGCGGCATACCGCGTCGGTGCCTTCGCCACCACCGGCGTGCCCGGCACCGACGTCGTCGTCGACGACGAGAGCGGGCGCAGCCTCGGGCTCCCCGCCGCCACCGGCATGCTGCTGGCGGCCGCCAAGGACGTCGACCCGGTCGTGCTGGCCCGCCAGGTCCGGGCCATCACCGGCAAGGGCGCCGTGGTCGACCTGCTCACCCCGCCGACGGCCAATCCGGTCGCCTTCCTCACCGGCAGCAAGGCGGCCAAGGCGTTCGGCGCCTTCTCCTACCGCTACTACCCGGACGGCACGATCGAGCCGGACGCGCGCTGGGTGCGCGAGAACATCCGCACCGGGACCGTCCCCATCATGGGCCGGGTCACCTGCCACCGGCTGATGCTGCCGCAGCTGCGCGGCGCCCTGCAGGAGGTCGTCGACCGCGGCCTCGAGGCGTCGCTCAACACCTACGACGGCTGCTACGTGCCGCGCTTCATCGAGCGCAACCCGGAGAACTCGATCTCCCTGCACACGTGGGGCATCGCGATCGACATGGACGCCTCGACCAACTACCGGGGCATCCGGGGCACGATGCACCCCGAGGTCGTCAACATCTTCAAGCGGTGGGGCTTCCGCTGGGGCGGCGACTGGCGCTACACCGACCCCATGCACTTCGAGATGGGCGCCATCCTCACCACCCCGCGCGGCTAACCGGGCGCGCTGCTGCGCGAACGCCGACGGCCCGGCCGCTCCGCGAGGGAGCTGCCGGGCCGTCGGGGCGTGCGAGGGGTGAGCTAGTGCGCGTGCCCGTGGCCGCCGTGGCCGTGGCCCGCCGACTCCTCGGACTTCTCGGGCTTGTCCGCGACGATCGTCTCGGTCGTCAGCAGCATGCTGGCGATCGAGGCGGCGTTGCGGACGGCCGAGCGGGTGACCTTGACCGGGTCGACGATGCCCTGCTTGACCAGGTCGCCGTACTCGCCGGTCGCGGCGTTCAGGCCCTGGTTCTTGTCGCCGGCGAGACCGAGCTCGCGCGCCTTGTTGACGGCGACGCGACCCTCCAGGCCGGCGTTCTGGGCGATCCAGCGAGCCGGCTCGTCCAGCGCCTTGCGGACCAGGTGGACGCCGACGAGCTCGTCGCCGGACTTGCCCAGGCCGCCCTCGAGGACGGAGGCCGCGTGCACGAGCGCCGCGCCGCCACCGGGAACGATGCCCTCCTCGACCGCCGCGCGGGTCGCCGAGATGGCGTCCTCGAGACGGTGCTTGAGCTCCTTGAGCTCGACCTCGGTGTGCGCGCCGACCTGGATGACGCCGACGCCGCCGGCCAGCTTGGCCAGCCGCTCCTGCAGCTTCTCCTTGTCCCAGTCGGAGTCGCTGTTCTCGATCTCCTGCTTGATCTGGGAGACCCGGCCGGCGACCTCCTCGCTGGAGCCCGCGCCGTCCACGATCGTCGTGAGGTCCTTGGTGACCGTGACGATGCGGGCCTTGCCGAGCACCTCGAGCCCGACCTGGTCGAGCTTGAGCCCGACCTCGGCCGAGACGACCTGCGCGCCGGTGAGGACCGCGATGTCCTGCAGCATCGCCTTGCGGCGGTCGCCGAACCCGGGGGCCTTGACCGCGGCGACCTTGATGGTCTTGCGGATGGCGTTGACGACCAGGGTCGACAGGGCCTCGCCCTCGACGTCCTCGGCGACGAGCAGCAGCGGCTTCTGCGCCTGCACGATCTTCTCGAGCAGCGGCAGCAGCTCAGCGAGCGCGCCGACCTTGCCGTTGACGATCAGGACGTACGCGTCCTCGAGCAGGGTCTCCATGCGCTCGGGGTCGGTCACGAAGTACGGGCTGATGTAGCCCTTGTCGAACTGCATGCCCTCGGTGAGCTCGAGCTCGAGACCGACGGCGTTGGACTCCTCGACGGTGATGACGCCGTCCTTGCCGACCTTGTCCATCGCCTCAGCGACGAGCTCGCCGACACGCGGGTTCTGGGCCGAGATGGAGGCGACAGCGGCGATCTCGTCGTGCGTGAGCACCTCGGTCGCGGCGGCGAGCAGCGCGTCGTTGACGGCCTCGACGGCCGCGTCGATGCCGACCTTCAGGCTCATCGGGTTGACGCCGGAGGCCACGGCGCGCAGGCCCTCGTGGACCATGGCCTGACCGAGCACGGTCGCGGTGGTGGTGCCGTCGCCCGCGACGTCGTTGGTCTTGGTGGCGACCTCCTTGGCGAGCTGGGCGCCCATGTTCTCGAGCTTGTCCTCCAGCTCGATCTCACGGGCGATCGTCACGCCGTCGTTGGTGATGGTCGGGCCGCCGTACGCCTTGCCGATGACGACGTTGCGGCCCTTCGGGCCGAGCGTCACCTTGACGGCGTTGGCGAGCGTGTCGACGCCCCGCTCGAGGGCGCGGCGCGCGTCCTCGCTGAACAGCAGTTCCTTGGCCATGCGGTCCTCTCAAAGCGAATGGACGACGCCCCGGCCCCGCGAGGGGTGCCGGGGCGTCGTGTGGTGCAGCAGTGCTGGAGGGAGGTCTAGCCCTCGATGACGGCGAGGACGTCGCGCGCGGAGAGCACGAGGTACTCCTCGCCGCTGTACTTCACCTCGGTGCCGCCGTACTTGCTGTAGAGGACCTTGTCGCCGATCTTCACGTCGAGCGGCACGCGAGCGCCGTCCTCGAAGCGACCGGGGCCGACAGCCAGGACGACGCCCTCCTGGGGCTTCTCCTTGGCGGTGTCGGGGATGACAAGGCCGGAGGCCGTCGTCGTCTCGGCCTCAACGGCCTGGACGACGATGCGGTCCTCGAGCGGCTTGATGGCGACCTTGGTCGCGGTGGTCATGAGTGCTCCTCTAGCGTTGTCCGGAGTGGCGCTCAGCGGCCTGCCGTCGCGGGGGTCAGGCACCTCGTCGCGATTGGCACTCTAGACCCCAGAGTGCCAATAGCACAAGACACGACGCGTCCCCGAGCACGGTGCCAGCGCCGCGCCGGCGGCGGCGCGCAGGGAGCAGCGGGGCCCAGGGACTCCCGCGGCGGACGCTCTCAGCCGACGACGAGCTCGACGTCCATCGCGCTGTCGGCACCGATCTCGAGCGGGCTGGGCGCCACGCCGCGGTCCACCAGCCGCGCGCCGAGCGCCGCCACCATGGCGCCGTTGTCGGTGCACAGCCCGGGGCGGGGCACCCGCAGCACGATGCCGGCTGCCGCGCACCGCTCCTGCGCGAGCGCCCGCAGCCGGCTGTTGGCG